>JAHHOC010000468.1 GCA_018677115.1 Arenicella sp.
CCACCGAGATGAAGAGGTTTTCGGATGCCTTCTAAACATGCGCTGATTATCGGGATAAATAAGTACCCGTATATGGAAGCCAAATATCAGCTGCGCGGATGCGTTAATGATGCCAAGTTGATCCGTAATACACTGATCAACAAATTCAATTTTGAGCGCTCAAATATAGCCGAGCTGCACGATAAAGCAGCCACCCGTGACGGTATCCTGACGGCTATGAATGGGCTGCTTAAACGGGTAAAGAAAAACGATATCGTTGTATTTCATTACAGCGGTCATGGTCACCGATGCACCAGTAAAACCAAGTTTACGGACGAGGGCAGCGGCAAAGATAATTGCCTTTTACCACATGATGACTCTAAACCCAAAGCCGACGGCAAACCCGATTTCCGTGAGATTCGCGATGACAGGATTAACCAATGGCTGCAAAAACTTGCCGCTAAGACCGGAAATATAACGCTAATCTTCGATGCTTGCCATTCCGGCACCATGACCCGCAGCGCAGATAATGCCGCACAGGCCCGGAGCATCCCGGAATCAGTAAGACGGCAACCGGCACCGGCCCGGGGGTCTAAGTCAGCGCCGGCAAAAAGGCCAACCAAGCGTGCAGCGCGCAAGGGTGCTGGCGGGTGGCTGACCCTAAATGATAATTACGTTGTGATCGCCGGTTGCAGGGACATGCAAACCTCAAAGGAGCGCTGGTTTTCTGAAGGAGATATGCAATATAGGCATGGAGTGCTTAGCTACAGCTTGATTGGTGCTCTGAATAACGCGCAGCCCGGCACGACTTATCGGGACTTATTCGAGCAAATTTGCAGCAAAGTTCCCGCCGCGGCAGCCGATCAAAATCCGCAAATTGAAGGTCGAATTGACCGCGAACTCTTCGGTGTCAAAGACATAGAGCCAATGCGCTATCTCCCGGTGTCTAAGGTGAAGGGTAAAAAGATAACTATCGATGGCGGGGCTGCTCACGGCCTCGAAAAGGGTTCCCGCTGGAGCATTTACCCTGCGGGTACAAAAGTTGTTGACGGCACCAAGCCAGTTGATTCCGCAAAAATTGTTTCAGTTGGTGCCACCCGTTCGATCGTCAAAATACCGAAGGCTAACCCTGACGTGGTCACAGGCTGCCGAGCCGTCGAAGCAGATTTACGAGTTCGTTGTTCACCCTTGCTGGTGTACCTCGGTAAAACAGGTGGCCGTCAGATCAAGCCTCTAAACGCTGCAGTCAAAAAATCCAGGTTACTAAGACGGCCCCTCAGACGAGGCAGCGCTGATGTCTACGTGGCACTGGTAAAGGCAAACAGCAGTAAAGCCATGGAATTGGCCCTGCAATATCCGGATTCTGCCGAGCTCCTGAAGCAATCAGACTGTTGGGTGTTCTTCTATAATGACGGCACCCCGGCGTTTCGACCTCATGCGGTTTCAGAACGTGCAGTCGCCACGGTACTGGTCGAAAACCTCGAAAAGATAGCCCGGTTTCGCCGTGTACTGGCATTACAAAACAACAACACTGAGCTTAAGGTTAGTTTTAACCTTTACAAGAGATCCGGCAAAAACAAGCTCACACTGGCAAATGGAGGGGGGGCTGAATTCAAAGAGGGTGATCACATGGTGTTTGAGATAACTAATAATGAAACGGATAGGCCTGTTTTTTTCAGCTTGATTTGGCTCAGTGCAAATCTGGCGATAGATCACTTTTATCCACGCCGCAAGAGCAGTGAAGAGATTTCCCCGGGGAAAACGGTTTGGATCGGCGAAGGCGAACGACGGGTGAAAGCCACATTCAGTCCGGACGCGGCTGGAGATACGGTAGTTGAAACCTGCAAGCTTATGGTGACAACCGGGCAGTCTGATTTCAGATGGCTGAACCAGACAGGCACGCGTTCGAATGCGAGTGCAAGTTCGTCGCTGAAAGAGTTTGACCTGGCAATGCGTGGCGGTGGAACCAAGCACGGAATCAAGGCCCGCGATGACTGGTCGGCGATTAATCGCTCGATGGTGATTAAATCTGCCGCGAAACGCAACAAAAGAACGTAGACAGTGGCGAAGCACTTACCAGTTGTGTACCTGGCCTTTGCCAATGCATTGGATGATCACCTTGCTAAGCTTAAGGAAGAGAGTCGCGAGATATTCAAGTCATTACATGGCCTGCAGAAAGACAACAAAATTTGGGTACACAGGGAAGAGAGCTCGCAGGTTGATGAGCTATATGAGGACTTGATGGCCTATGACCAGGATATCGTTATATTCCATTATGGGGGGCATGCAGACGGCAGCATGCTGCAGCTCGAAGGCGGGGCCGGAGCAGCAGGAGGATTAGCCAGTCTGCTCGGCCAGCAGAAAAACCTGAAGCTGGTATTTTTAAACGGCTGTGCGACCAAGGACCAGGTGAACTTGTTGCATCGTGCAGGCGTACCTGCGGTGATTGCCACTGCGGTGAAAATTAACGACTCAAAAGCAACTATTTTCTCTACGGCCTTTTACAAGTCCCTGGCTAAAGGTAATAGTATTGAAGATTCTTTCAATTCTGCCAAAAACCTGCTGGAAACCAAGTTTTCCAGTGATGACCTGTTTGAGATCAGTTTCAACCGCGGGCCCCCGGTTTGGGATTTTGATGAAGAAGATGAGGCATCCGCAGAAGTAGATGAGGAAATGGAGTGGCGGCTCTACATTCGGCCCGAGGCAAGCACTGATCTTGGGCGGTGGCGATTGAATACTGCACAAACGGAATGGCGCATTCAATTGCGCGATCGCCGCGGCCATATACGTTCTACACTGGATGATGAACCGGTCACCGTTGAGCACCGTGCGGTTGTGCGCACGCTGCCGGCGGCTAGCTGTACTGAATGTGGTGTGATAAGACTCGACGCCTCGGTTTTGGAAAATGGCGAGAATGTTTGCCCGGTATGCCACAGTAAGGCGATTAACCTGGGCGACGCTGCAACCGAACTGCCGGACAAGGTATTGGAGTACGAAGTATCGAGCAAGCAAGCGCGTGCTGCTGCGATTGAGCTACTTGAGGCTCAATTCAATAAGGGCAAATTCTCAAAACAGATAGAGATCGAGCAAATTTTGCCCCTGTGGGTTCCATGCTGGAAGTTTGATGCCCAGGTACATTCTGAATATAAAGGAGAAAGCGCGGTAGCTGCTGGTTTTCAAAACGCCATACCTGAATTAACCTGGCGCAGCGCAGGGAATCATATGGATTCAAGCCTGGACGACTATTTGGTTGCAGGCAGTATTACCTCATGGGCACAGGTGGATGACCAGCACTGGGATTTCGACACAGCGCGAGACTACCAGGCAGATGATTCCGCCGGATCCTCTCTGCCTCTGAGTATAAATTTAGAGGGCGCGTTTGAAGTCGCCGCAGGTGAGCTACGCACTTACCTTGAAGCGGAAGTGGCAGAACGACTCGGTGGACTCGAGCAACGTAATGTTGAGCTCGAATCACGTTATGATCAGGTCAGAGCCGAACTTTACTGGTTACCGCACTACCTGGTTGCAGCCGTCTACAAAGAAGAAAACGCATCACTATTAATCAATGGTCAATCCGGTGAGACGCGATTTACGCGTCAAGCAAAATCGCCTGGCGATTCAGGAGGAGTAAATAGATTTATGAAAGGTAAATTGTTTGCAAAAGGCAGTGGAACAACTCGTGCTGAACTTTGGGTCTCTGTATTCAGTGGCGTAGGTATCGGCATTATGATCGGCTTACTGCTGGGTCTGGCAGCGCCACAGGCAGGCGAAGAGTCCAGAAGCACGGTAAGCATCTTTATTGGCGCCCTGGGCGTTGGGCTTGCTGCCCTGCTCGGATTAAATGACCGCCATTTCAGTATGGCCAAGGGTCTTAGAATAGGTTCATTTGGCCTGGCTGTTGCGATTGCAGCAATGAGTGGAATTGTGATTCGTGACGGTGGTTTTCTGTCCCCTGACGGTCCTACGGTTTTGTACGACGTAGCCCCGCCAACCTACTCCGAACCTGTTGACTCCGGGGGCAATTCTGCACCGGTGGATGTCGAAACCATAATTGTAAGAGATAACCCCGGAAGTGGTCGGAGCTACCTTTATTCTTCGGAGCTGGACCTGGACGTCTGTGGGGAGTTGAAAACACCTTATGACCAGGATCTTAGTGAGGCGGACCTGATCTCCAATTTTAAACTAAACGGCGGCGACGGCTGGTCAGAGTTTGCTGGGGAAATTGAATCACAGGTGATACTGGCAGATCAGAAAGCCGCTTTACTAACCGGGCGCGACGCTATATGTGGATTTGGAAACTTTCAGGATATTCCGGTACAAGCCAGCCCGGCGGCTTGTTTTGACCTGGCGCAAATGCAACAGACTGACAGTAAACAGCAATACCAAGATCTTTTAGACTGGCACGGGCTTAGTAGTTTCTACAACAAGACCGCCGGCAGTATACCGGAAGCAAGCCTGCCCCAGACCCTGTCTATAATAGCCACAATGTTGTGTGCCGAGTCTGCACAAGATCAATCAACCACCAACCAATGAGGATATGGTTTTGATAGAATCTACCAGGAAATACGCTGTTCTTTGTACGCTATTGTTTACGCTGAATCCGGCAGTAGGGCAAATTGATGAAGACTTTATGCAATCGTACTCAGTACGCGTGATTGCCAAAAGTGATGGTATCACCAAGGCATCGAGCGGGTTTCTGTGGGGAAATACAAATCAGGTTGTCACCACCCTGCATTCGATACCCAAGGGCAGCCAAATAACGGTTCAGTGCAGGGGAGCAACTCAAAAAGCCAGCATCTCAAAAACGCTCAGGAAGGCCGACCTGATATTGCTTGATGTCAACGGCCTACCAGATGCCTGTAGGGCGTTCACAAGTTTTGATGCCACCAAGCCCAAACGAGGTGCTCCGCTCTGGACTTTTGGTTACCATGCCGGAGCAAGAAGCCTCACTGACAGGGAATTTAAAAAGCGCTCTGCCATTCCAGAAAGCCTCGGTTACCTGCTCTCCGGAAAACCCTTAAAAGCGATCAAGGAACTCGGATTTCCAGCAGTGGACCTCGATATTTACTATGTGCAAGGAGGCTTGTTACCGCGATATTCTGGCGGACCGGTTCTCGACCAGCGAAACAATCTCATCGGGGTTGTCGACGGTGGCCTGAACAAAGGCGCGTCATCTTACAACTGGGTTATCCCGGCAAAGTTTCTTAATGAACTTACGGCGTCAACGGATGCGGCTGTCCCTGCGGGAACCGCGCAAGCCCTATCGACCCATTTTGCAAGCGGTATCGCATTTGAAAATCGAATCACAATGGTTAAGGCACCGGAGGTTTTTGAACCAGATCATTTGGAACTAACAGCGTTAAATCGACCTGGTTTCGACGATAAGCTGGATCGTCGGCTGGTTTATGTCCCTGAGTTTTTGTGGGTGTTCACAAAAACATTGTCGCTTTACGATTTGGCCGCGACTGCGGATGATGCAGAGGGAGTCGAGCAATTGTTCCATGCTTTTTCAGAAGCTGCCGGAGTAACTGACCCTGAGAAACTGGATTTTGATATCTATGAGGAACAAACCGAAGGGCTCATAATTGCTGTTCCCGCCGGTCAGGGCCTTGGATATGTTGACGATGGTTCCGGGGAACTAAGGTTGCACTCGGGGTACCGGGATGGCGGCATCTGGTTCGACGCGGGGGGTGTCTACCTCGAGAACGAGCTGGGCGGGGAAATATTGCCGAGGGCAGATGACTATTTCCAGCACTTTATCGCAGACACGTTAGCGCGATGCCATGAACCGCTGATAAGTGAGTGCATCCTGGAAGAAGGCGCCACTCGGATCATCGATTTTGGCGGTGGCAATAAAATTCTCCGGTTCGCTGTTGTCACGCTCGACTACAGCACGTCCAAACCACAGGAGTTCAACTACTATACCCTCGCTACCAGCGGGAATTACCCGTTCCTGGCACGGGCCAGCATCCTGCCACATGGCAATTCCGGTCTCTTGCAATGCATTACCGGCGGTGAAGCACAGGCCTGTGAAAACACATCTTTGGCCACCACGCAATTTATGCAGATGCTCGCAGTGCATCTCACCTCTTTTTCTGAATTGTCTTCTGGTGGTGAGCAGAAGATTGCCAACACAGAATTTACATACGATAACAAGTGGGACAATCCTGCCACCGTGTTCGTTCCGTATTTCGATGGTGCAGAGCTGAGATTCTTCAATGAACGGGGGAAAATCTGGAGAGTCTATTTTGATGACGAGGACGAAACCGCAATCGAGGAACGCCGCGATCAAAATGGAAACGCTGTTTTGAAATATGGCAAGGACTATTACTCACTGCCAGCGGCTGGAGGAGATTATTATAAATCTACTGCTGGCGGAAAATGGGAACCAGCCGGGAGCTTGCGCAAGGTCACTCCGTCCATGCTCACTTATTATATTGAAGGATCAAAGCTGAGGTTTCTGAACACCGGCGGAGTCTACTGGTCAGTATATGCAGATAATGATTCTGAAGACACACAGGAGCTGCGGCGGGATACCAATGAAACCGGTGCACGATCGGCAATTTTACAGTTTGATGATACTTACTATTCGGTTCCACTTTCCGGCGGGCAGTATTTTAAGGCAAATGCCGACAATCAGTGGGAACCCGCAGGCACTGTTCAGCGGCTTGCCAATTGACTGCCCTAAGCTCTATTGGCCCCACATTGTATTTATCGGCCAATACGGGCAGTGGCAAGCGTAAAACCGTTATCGTTAACCGGTTTCGGGTTAGCCGGACTTATTTGAATTATCCTCAGCGATGGCATCTTTTTCCTTTTGCCAGTAATACGCACCAATAAAAAACGACACAATCGTGAATACGCCAAGTACGTCGACGCTCAGTAATGCGTAAGTAAGCGGTTGTGCCGCGCCGGCGGTGCTGTAAACATCGCTTAAAATTCCGGTTACCACCGCGCCGAGACCAAGCCCAACCAGATTGCACATCAGCAATAGCACTGCAGTGGTTATGCCCCTCAGTTTGGCGGGCGTGAGATCCTGCACAGTGCCAAATACGGGTCCGTAGAAGGCAAGAAAATTCATGAAGCCGACGCACATGGCAATGTAAAAAACCGGTGAATCGGGTGACACAAAACGGTATCCGAGCAGCAGTGGCGTGGTAATCAGAAGATAGAGCGCAAAGAAACGCAGTCTTCCTCCCCGGTAACGCGTCTGGTACCAATCACTCATGGCTCCGCCAATTAGCGAACCGATGATGCCGAACACGATAAACAATGAACCATAGGTGATGGCAATTTCGGCAGCGTCGAAACCCCGCTCTCGCACCAGCCACAACTGCACAAACTGGGCCGAACCAATTGGCAGATGCATGAATACAGCGCCGATCATCGCCCAAGCCAACGCAGGTGAACGGCGCGAGACACCCCAGACAAGTTTGATCGAATGCATCATTCCGCCCGCGGGTTCCTCTACAGGCGCGGGGGCATCAAATTTGCCACGCTGCGGATCGCGCCAGATCAACAACAACGGTAGCAACAGCAAACCCAGGGCACCGAGGATATAGAAACAATTGCGCCAGCCAATCTTGGGGCCGAATACCCCAGCAACTATGAAACTGGCCCCGGCTCCCAATGGCAACCCCAGGTAATACAGCCCCGATGCCAGCCCCCTTTTGCGCTGCGGAAACGAATCTGACAACATCGACATGGAGGCTGGTGTCAGGCAGGCCTCACCGACGCCTATAAACATCCGTGCTACACCAATCTGCAGAAAATTTTTGGCGGTACCGGAATAGATTGTCAACAGACTCCACAGCGCCAGCCCGGCAGCAATCAGTCTGGGGCGGTGCATCTGATCCGCCAGGCGGCCTACAAACAGACCCATGATGGCGTAGAAGAACACAAACAATAAACCGGTCAGGTAACCAAATTGGGTATCCGTGAGGCCGAGCTCGGTGGTGATTTGCGGGCCAAAACTGGAGATCAGGTTGCGATCGACCATGTTGAGGATATTGAGCACGATCAACAATGTGAGCAGCGCATTCGCCCCCTTAACGGGTGATTGTTCCATTGTGGCCGGCTGATTCATCAAGTGATCATCCGCTAATCACAGAATAAATTCTGTCGCTTGCGTGACATTGGTAACATACTGTTTTCATTGAATATTTATGACGCCCACGCGGCCCTCAACCAGACTGCCCAGATACAGGCGCCCGTCAAGTTCCTTAACACTGGTGATATCGCTGAACGGGACTCCTTCTTGTTGCTGCGAAAACTGCAGGTTATGGATTACCTCTCCCTGTAAATTTAATCCCACAACAAAAGCAGTTTGCCGTTCCGGTAACCACCAGCGTCTTGGCAAGCCTGCCAGGATGCGGCGCAGGGCCGGGGCCTGTGCCACGCGCACATCCCGCAAGGCCGGTAGTGCCACCCACACCGTATCGCGGCCATTAAAACTGATGTTGTCGGTTACGCCGGGAAAACCTGAAGCAAACAGCTCGCTGCGGCCTTTGTTCGGTCCTTTCAACCACAGCCTGTGAATACGGCCGTGACCGGTTTCGCTGACCAGCACATATTCATCACCGGGGCCCAAAGTCACACCGTTGGCGAAGAACAGACCCTCCATATGAAATACAAGTTCATCAGACCCGGGTGAATAACTGTACAATTAACCACTCTGGTCTCCTTCCAGAAAACTTTTTATGGAATTGCCCAATCCGTAGCGTCGGCTGGCGTTGGAAAACCAGATGGTGCCGTCGGCCGCAATATCCAGATCATCAGCAAAGCGAAGCGTGGCAGAATCAATCAACACGCTGACATCACCTGCAGGATTAATGCTTAGCAGGCCGCGGTTCGCATCTGCAACGATCAGGTTACCAGCCCGGTCAAACTCCATTCCGAGCGGGCGGCCGGCGGTTTCGGCAAACAGGCTCGCGGCACCGGTGGCCGGATCAATGCTGAATATCTGGCCATTCTCAACACCGGTATAGAGTTGGCCATCAGCTGCGACCGCCAAATCCTCAGGGCCCGTACCAAGACCCTTGGCAATAAAACGCATTGTGTCCAGCTGCCCGTTTCGGGCGAACTTGCCGGTAAAACCCGGATTAGCATCAGCTACCCAGCTTTGCGGTTTAATGTCAGAGTTAAACCAGCCCCAGGCCAGCACGGCAACAACCAACAGCAGCAGCGCGCACAACAGCAGCGACA
>JAHHOC010000469.1 GCA_018677115.1 Arenicella sp.
TCGATTTTGGCGCCGATCAAATACTGAAAACTCATCGGGTCTACCAGCAGGCGTACGCCATCGCGGTCAACCGCGGTATCGTCGTCCTGCTGCTCTTCATCAAAAGTGAAGCCGTATTGGAACCCGGAACATCCGCCGCCCTGCACATAAACGCGCAATTTAAGCTCGTTGTTGGCTTCCTCAGCTATCAATTCGGCAACCTTGGTGGCCGCTGCCGAAGTGAAATCGAGTGGCATCGGGGTATTGGGAGTTTCAGTCTGGATCATATTCACTATCTATGGATAACCGGATGCGTATGCAAAATCCGCGGCTACCTTATTTTACCTCAGTTATTCAATATACGGTCGCTGTATGCAATATCAAGACTCGCTCTGTTCAATACCGCCCGGAATCACATCGTACACCGGCGACGGGGCATCGGACACCAGGCTGCCATTAAGAATGGCACCCAGCTCCATTTCAACCGCCTTGTAATGAATATCGCCGGTAATCTTGGCACTGGCCTGCAACTCAACGTGGCCGCTGGAAACAATGTTACCATTCACCGTGCCATTAACCACCACATGGGGAACATTCACATCACCCTCAATAACGCCGGATTCACTCAACACCAGCGTGCCTTTATTATTATCGTGTGCGGTGACATGCCCCTTGACGTGGCCATCCACGCGTAGCCCGCCGGTGAACTCCAGATCACCCTGCAGCACTGATCCGGTGCCGACCAGGGTATCGATAGTTTCCACCGGGGTATTTACATTGTCTTTGGATCGTCTCATTTGTGTACTCCTCGTCGGCCGCTGAATTACGGCCTTTGAATTATAAATTTTTCGCGCAGCCTTTTGCTCAGCTCTGCTGTGTAAGGTCAAACCAGCGCTCAAGTGTTTCACCATCTTGTACGCTTAATTCAACTTTTAGTCTAGCATTTTCGGGCAATTTGGCCATTTCAATTGCTCCGGATACCTGCAGGAAATACTGGTAATTCACACTGCGAGTGCTGTTTTCCGGCCACTGCCCCAAGGGTTGATCACCATCGTATAATGCGACCCGCAGCGTACCCCGAACCTGGTGTTTGTGCTTGATTGATTGCACCAGCGTAATATCAAAGGAAGCCCTGTTTTCTTCCATCGATACTTCCGCCGCATGAATGGCAGGGCCACTCTGGCCATCTTCCGGGGAAATAATACTGCGATAAAAATCCAGCCGCGAACCCAGGTAGGCATTTTTCTGTTCCGACCCGGCATAAGCCCGGCTGATCTGCTTGTAAGCTTCTTCCTGAATTTGCTGCTGGCGCTGGGCGGTAATCATCAGCGCTTCCGCCTGGCTCAAATCGTCGCGCAATCCAACAATGGTGTTATTTAGCTGCGAGATCATCAGCCGATCCTGGTCCAGACGGTCATTGCCGGATCGCACGCCGGCGCTGTAGGCGGCGTAAATGCCGACCGCAAATAACACAATTACACCTGCGATCAATGCCAGGCGCATAGTCGACGACATCTTTGGCTTGATGGAAATTTCGTTGGTTGAATTACGAATCATGGTGCTGTGATAGTGAAAGCTGCATATTGCATTATTGACCTGACCGGGCTGCTGATAGTGTCCGGTTATGGAATCAATGGTGCAGATTGTAAACCAATCGTTTCCACCATGCCGAACATAATATTCATATTCTGCACCGCCTGGCCGGCTGCACCCTTGGTCAGGTTGTCGATTACCGACAGCACCACCAGTTTGCCGGAGCCGGCGGCGCGATGCACCGCAATTCGGCACACGTTGGAAGATTTTACCGAGCGTGTATCGGGATGCGACCCTGCTGGCATCACATCGACAAAGGGCTCGCCCCGGTAGCGCTGTTCAAACAGCTGCTGCACCTTACCGGAAGCAGCGGCCTGATCCAGCAAATCGCAGTACAGGGTGGCATGAATGCCACGCAGCATCGGCACCAGGTGCGGGACGAAAGTCAGCTTTGGTGCCACATCTGTCAGCGCCGCCAGGTTCTGGCTGATTTCGGGATGATGCCGGTGCCCGGCAGCGGCATAGGCTTTAAAACTGTCGCTGACTTCGCTATACAGGTTGGCCACAGTGGCGCTTCGGCCGGCCCCGGTTACGCCCGACTTGGCATCAGCAATAAGGTTATCGGTATCGACCCAGCCAGCCTCAAGCAGCGGCAAAAAACCAAGCGTGGTGGCAGTGGGGTAGCAACCGGGATTGGCAACGATGGTGGCTAACTTTATAGCTTCGCGGTTGAGTTCCGGCAGTCCGTACACCGCCTCATCCACCAGTTCCGGACAGGCGTGTTGCATGCCGTACCACTGCTCCCAGACCGCGAGGTCGC
Organism: Arenicella sp.; assembly: GCA_018677115.1. GTDB lineage: Bacteria > Pseudomonadota > Gammaproteobacteria > Arenicellales > Arenicellaceae > Arenicella. Next base: position 2,333 of record JAHHOC010000469.1, read on the forward strand.
GGATACGAAAATCCGCCGCCATATCGATCAGGCGGATGCCCTGCGCATGCAATTGGCGCGCATGGGTCATGGCAATCCCGTTGGGGGTGGCACTGAACACCACATCGCAATCGTTAAACACCTTGCTGGCTGGCTCACTGAAAACCAGTTCAGTTAAGCCGCGCAGACCGGGAAACAGCTCATGCAC
>JAHHOC010000425.1 GCA_018677115.1 Arenicella sp.
CCTCTAACAACTGCCGGATATCATAAAAATGCAGTCCTGTAGTCGGCTCGTCGAGGATATACAATGTATTCCCGGTGTCGCGCTTGGATAACTCTCTCGACAGTTTGATCCGTTGCGCTTCACCACCGGACAGCGTTACTGCACTCTGACCAAGTTTAATATACCCCAACCCCACCGACATCAGTGTGTCCAACTTGCGCTTGACATTCGGTACTGCACTGAAGAAAACAGTGGCATCCTCGATTGTCATTTCAAGTACATCATGAATATTACTTCCTTTGTAACGGATATCCAAGGTTTCGCGGTTGTATCGTTGTGCTTTACATACATCACAGGCCACGTAAATATCCGGCAGAAAGTGCATTTCTACCTTAATCATGCCGTCACCCTGACAGGCTTCGCAACGGCCACCTTTGACGTTGAAAGAGAATCGCCCAGGTTTATAACCCCTGGCCCGTGCTTCGGGAGTGGCGGCGAAAAGTTCCCTGATCGGCGTGAATAGCTGCGTATAGGTAGCCGGATTTGATCTCGGTGTGCGGCCTATCGGGCTCTGGTTGATATCAACAACCTTGTCAATCTGCTCCAGCCCTGCAATAGCTTTATGCGGTGAGCACTCCAGCCGGCTGCGATTTATTTTCTGTGCTGCGGCCGGGTAAAGCGTGTGATTGATAAGCGTGGATTTTCCCGATCCGGAAACACCGGTAATACAGCTTAGCAAGCCGATTGGAATATCGACATTGAGATTCTGCAGGTTATTACCTGACGCTCCGCTGATATGGATTTGCCGTTCAGGGTCGTTTTTATGGCGTTGCGCAGGTATCGCGATCGATTCCTTGCCAGACAGGAATTTTCCAGTTAATGAACCCGGTGTTCGCTTAATGTCGTCGATGCTGCCCTGGGCAACAATTTGGCCACCATGAACACCCGCTCCGGGGCCGATATCCACAATGCAATCGGCGTTTTGCATGGCATCCTCGTCGTGTTCGACGACGATCACGGTATTGCCCAGGTCACGCAGATGAGTCAGTGTATTAATCAGTCTGCCGTTGTCGCGTTGATGCAGTCCGATCGAGGGTTCGTCGAGCACATACATAACTCCCACCAGACCGGAACCGATTTGCGATGCCAAGCGTATGCGCTGTGCTTCGCCCCCCGACAGGGTTTCTGCCGAACGATCCATGCTCAGGTAATTGAGCCCGACATTTACCAGGAATCCCAGCCGATCCTGAATTTCCTTAACAATTTTGTCGGCAATCTGCGCGCGGTTTCCGCTGAGTTCCAGGTCTTTGAAGAAATCCAGCGCATCGCCGATCGAGCGCTCCACAATTTGATTAATACTCTGATGGTTTATAAACACATTTCTTGCTTCAAGCCGCAATCTGCTGCCGCTGCAATCTGGACAGGATTGCGAGTTTATGTACTTGGCCAATTCCTCCCGCATGCTGTTGGATTCTGTTTCCCGGTAGCGTCGCTCCATGTTGGGAATTATTCCCTCCCACGAGTGATGCCTGACCACACCTTGACCCTTATGACGCAAGTAGCTGAATTCTATCGTCTCATCACCACTGCCATACAGTAGCTTGTCGAGCTGCTGTTCAGTTAAACTGCTGAGGGGCTCATCAACATCAAAACCAAAATGCGCCGCAACATTCTGCAGCATCCGGAAATAGAACAGACTACGCCGGTCCCACCCCTTGATTGCACCGGCAGATAAGCTGATGCTGGTATCAAAAATGATCTGCTGCGGATCAAAATATTGCTTGCTGCCCAAGCCATCACAGGCGCTGCAGGCCCCCACAGGGTTGTTGAATGAAAAAAGCCTGGGTTCGAGTTCGCTGAGGCTATAACCGCAATGCGGGCAGGCATAGCGGGCGGAGAACACCAGTGTTTGATCAGCAGTATTTTCTCCGTCAATTACAACCACTTCAGCGACGCCTTCTGCCAGCTCCAGGGCTGTCTCAAAAGATTCCGCCATGCGCTGGTCATTACCGGCTTTGACAACCAGGCGGTCAACAATGATATCGATATCGTGCTTGAAGTTTTTTTTCAGTGCAGGGGGCTCGGACAGGTCTATGACCTGGCCGTCTACCCGTGCCCTTATATAGCCTTGGGCATGCATGCTCTGCAACAGGTTCATATGCTCGCCCTTGCGGCCCCGAATCACCGGGGCCAATAGCATGATTTTGCTGCCCTCCGGCAAGCTGAGGGTTTGGTCAACCATCTGGCTGACAGTTTGCGCCTGCAACGTAACATCGTGATCTGGGCAGCGGGGGTCGCCAACACGAGCGTATAACAGGCGCAGATAATCGTAAATCTCGGTGATCGTGCCTACTGTACTGCGGGGATTATGCGAAGTCGCTTTTTGTTCAATCGATATGGCAGGGGACAGGCCCTCAATCACATCCACGTCAGGCTTCTCCATCAGGGACAAAAATTGACGCGCATACGCGGACAGCGATTCCACATAGCGGCGTTGGCCTTCGGCATAGATGGTGTCGAACGCAAGCGACGATTTACCGGACCCTGACAGGCCGGTTATGACGATTAATTTGTCTCGTGGCAACTCAAGGTCAATGCTCTTGAGATTGTGCGTGCGGGCGCCGCGGATAGTGATTTTTTCGAGCACTTTAGAATTGTTTCTGTTGATCGGACAACCTGTTACTATACGACGCGACCCATCAAATCGAAATGATTTTTTGCCTGCAAAAACACAATATTTTAAATGGCTAAGCTCAGAATAAACCAGGATTCGCTGACTGCCCTTGAGCGCCGTTCAATTGGCGCGCTGGCGTCGGTATATGGCTTGCGGATGTTTGGCCTATTCCTGATTCTTCCGGTGCTGGCTATTTATTCCGAGCAGCTGGGCGGTGCCTCACCTATGTTGATGGGTATTGCGCTGGGTGTATATGGAATCACCCAGGCCATATTCCAGATTCCGTTTGGCATGCTATCCGATCGTTTTGGGCGCAAACCGGTCATTATCGGCGGACTGGTTATTTTTATTGTCGGCAGCCTGATAGCCGCCCTGTCCGACACCATCGAGGGGGTCATTATCGGACGTGCCCTGCAGGGTGCCGGGGCAATTGCGGCGGTGGTATTGGCCCTGACCAGCGACCTCACCAGGGAAAGTCAACGCACCAAGGCGATGGCGATGATTGGTGTCACAATCGGCCTGGCTTTTATGCTGGCGCTGATAGTTGCCCCCACACTGGAATTTTTTATCGGGGTAAGGGGATTGTTTATATTGACAGCAATTCTTGCTGCCATGGCCATAGTGCTTATCTGGAAGGTTGTGCCGACACCGGTGCAGACAAAGAATCTGGAGGTCAAGGCCGAGCCTGGCCGAATGTGGGCATTGCTGCGGCACCCGCAGCTGCTGAGGCTGGATTTAGGTATCTTCATCCTGCATTTTATCCTCACTGCCATGTTCGTGGTGATACCGATAATTTTGCTGGAGCAGCTTGATCTCGCCACCGGTGAACACTGGCGAGTTTATGTCCCGGCGCTGCTGGTCTCGATCCTGTTTATGATTCCCCTTATTCTCTTATCCACTCGCAAGAAATGGGTGATGCGTATATTCCTGGCAGCGGTCTGTATCCTGTTATTCGCCGAGTGCCTGCTAATGTGGCGGCCATATGGGGTTATGGGCATGACCGTGTGCCTGTTCTTTTTCTTTTGGGGCTTTAATCTGCTGGAAGCCATGCTGCCCTCGCTGGTGTCGCGTGTCGCACCCGCTGCCGGCAAGGGCTCTGCAATGGGTGTCTATAATACGTTTCAGTTTCTCGGTGTGTTCTTTGGTGGATTTATCGGCGGCACGCTGTACGGAGCGCTGGATATCACCGCGGTATTCCTGGCCTGTGGCCTGCTATTGCTGTTTTGGGTATGGGTGATTCATACCGGCCCTGAACTGCGGTTGCTGGACAGCATGGTGATACAGGTCGCCAGCGCGGAGCGAAAAGACGATATTGCCGCGGTTACTGGGGTCGAAGAGGTGATTATTCTGGCTGAGGAACTGACCGCCTACCTGAAAGTGGATAAGAACATTCTTGACCTCAAGGCATTGAACGAAGCGACAAAACCCGCATAAAAATGCTCTCTGCTAGTGCCGAATTCCCAATTCTGCCTTTACCCTGGTAAGTGCGTCACTATAGAATAGACCGGCTGAATTGATCGCACCTTTAGCGGGCACAAACATACAAATTTTGGAGCAAACATGGCACGTGGTATTAATAAAGTAATTCTCGTCGGCAACCTCGGTAATGACCCTGAAGTGCGCTATGCCAATAATGGCAGCGCGATTGCCAACATCAGTGTGGCAACTACGGACAGTTGGAAAGACAAGAACACCGGTGAGCAGCAGGAGAAAACTGAATGGCACCGGGTGGTTATGTTCAACCGTCTTGGAGAAATAGCCGGTGAATACCTGAAAAAAGGCTCGCAGGTTTATATTGAAGGTCGTCTGCAAACCCGCAAGTGGCAGGATCAGAGTGGACAGGACCGCTATACCACTGAAATAGTGGCCAACGAGATGCAAATGCTGGGTAGCCGCGGCGGTGGTTCAGATATGTCATCCGGAGGCGGTTACCAGGCTCCCAAACAATCCTCTCAGGAGCCGCAGCAGGCAGCCCAGCCCGCCGCACAGCCATCGAACGATTTCGACGACGATATTCCGTTCTAGGTCGCGCCTGTTATACCGGCGTTGAGCGCTGCAGCCCGCCCGCTACCACTGGCTGGGTTGTTCGGCGTTCATGCCAAACCATTCTGGGAAAACCAGTAAGCTCATCAATAC
>JAHHOC010000480.1 GCA_018677115.1 Arenicella sp.
GCCCTCTTGTTCACGAAATGCCTTCAAGGTGTTGAAAACACCACGCAGACCGCCCTGTTTTTTAACACTGAACTCATCTAAATTATTCAATACGCCATCCGGCTGCAGAGCTAATTGCGTCACCAGCCTGGGCGCGGATTGCAATTGCTGCAGAACCACCCACACCAATGACCAGATCAATGCAGGAAATAAAACCACCGCGCTTATCACTATATTCCACCACGTCGGTGCATTCGGTGAATACAGATTCCAAATTATATAAGCACTGGCGGCCAGACCCGTTAACAACAGATAAATTATAGAACGCTGTGCTGACCGCGCAATTTCGGCAACTTGTTCAATGCGGCGGCTATATTGTGGTTCGCGTTCCATTAACTGGCGTAGTGTGCTTTGAACACATCGACAAATCGATCCAGTTCATGTTCTGGTAGCGCGTTGATTCCAGCAGCCGCAGCGCGTCCACCCCCGGTTTCAAACTGTCGGCATATCTCATCTGCTCCCTGTTTATTCTGCAGCGGTGCCCGCACGCTGACAACGTAGTGCCCATCAGCATGCTCGGTGAGTACCGCATGGGCCCGGCTGGGGTGACGGTTTGCCAGATCGTTGCCAAACACGCCACTGACCCGACGTGCCCATGGCTGATTGGGCAGCCGGTATACCGCGGCATGACTCAGTTCAACTTCCGCTGTACAGGCACAGGCATTCGCCATATCGCTTCGATAACCCTGCTCCAGGGTATTAAATGTATCAGGGTCTTCGGCAATGAAATCGGCTGGCGACGCAAACAGTGATACGCGACGAAACAATTCTTGCGGATGAAAATACAAGTCCTCGAGCTCGCTACCATAACCGTTATAATTGATATAGATACCAAGGTTTTCATAGGCTTGCAGTTTAGATTCAGGCAAATCAGCTTTGCCCGCTAAAACTGTTGCCGGTTTGCGCAAATTATCACCGAACGTACCCACTATGGCCCACTCGATAAACTGATGCTGCAGATGCTGGTTAATCAGCAAACTGGTACACACATCAGGCATAGTGTTAATTATTGCAGTAAGCCGGTGATGCTCGGGCACTTCACCCGCGTAATGGTGATCGCAATAAAACACCTCAGCACCAGAGTCCAGCACCGCCTGCAACTCCAGCCGGTTCTTGTCCAGAGAAACGTCCAGAATCGTTACTGTATCGCCCCGCCCTGCCCCGACCCGCCGTACTAATTTTATGTCACGTTTTACGCCGGTAATGAGGGTAGATTCAACCGGATTTGCCAGTCTTAACTGAGTCAGGGCACAAATGCCGTCAGCATCCCCGTTGAAACAATCAATATATGCCACGCTCTATCTCCAGATCAAACGAGCGAACGCCAGAGATCTTCGTTGAACCCAACTGTGCCCTTACCGTCGGCACTTATCAGAAACGGCCTTTTAATCAATTTGCCATTGCCCGCCAGAAGGTCAATAGCCTGTGATGAGCTCATGGACGGCAGCGAGTCTTTTAATTTGAGCTCCCGGTATTGCACGCCGGAAGTATTGAACAATTTGCGGATATTGCCTTCATAGCAGGCGAGCATGGCGCGCAGTTCAGTCTCGGTAGGCGGATTCTCAGTAATATCTATCGATTGGTAGTCGATGTTATTGTGGTTAAGGAATTTGACTGCCTTACGACATGTGCTGCATTTGGGATATTGATAGAGTTTCAATGTGATGACTCATTTACGACGAGGCTGATAATTATAACGCCTGCATCTGCGCTTGGCTTTAACCGGCGGGCTAATTGGCAAATAAAATATTGCCCGCGCCGAAACCGGAACCGCACACATCCGGTTTAATCAACAAAATCCCGAAAACTGCAAGCTGCTGCACCCGGGTTAGCCTCAGGTGCAGCGCAGTCACAATTAAATAGATTGATAGTAATCCATCAGAATCTGGGCCACTTCAGGCCTGGAAAATTCCGGTGGTGGGGCAATACCATTGCCCAGCATCTCCCTGACCTTGGTTCCCGACAACAACACAAAATCTTCTTTGCAGTGATCTGGGGCATCCCGCATCATGACTACTTCATTCAGCTTTTTTGAATAGGCTGTGTGATCAGCGCGGTATATTTCAATTTCCAGAGCACCTTCGGGCACCTCAGTATCAAATATGGCCTGGGCATCGAACGGCCCATAGTAATCTCCCACCCCGGCGTGGTCGCGGCCGATGATAAAGTGTGTAGCGCCCATATTCTGGCGGAACAGCGCATGCAGCACCGCTTCGCGCGGACCCGCATACAACATATC
>JAHHOC010000485.1 GCA_018677115.1 Arenicella sp.
GGGTAGGATCGGGATAATCAACCCCGCGCGCTTGCCGCAATGTTGCCACATGGTCAACGTTGACCCCTAACTGTAAAGTGTGGTGCTTATTCATAGTTCACCTGGCTGATGAATTGTTTACGGGCGATATAATCTCTCACGGGGGAAAAACAGTTCCCGGCTGACTACCTTTTTGTATCCCAGCGTCTGATTCAAGATAGAACGCATAAGGTGTTTTGCTTCAGTTAATTCGGTGGCGGAAACCGGTTCACCTGAATTGCCCGCTGCAGTTGCTGCCAACGATTTGATTAGCCTGCCTGACACAGCCCGGTCTTTATCGGATCCACTGGCGATAAAGCCCTGACCCTGTTGAAAACGATAATACTGATGGTCGGAGATGGCTGTTTTTCCGTCTGCCTCGAATGCAAAGCTTATTCCGTAACCAGCCTCCTTGATCAGGGTTTGCTCAAAGTCTCTTAACAACTGACCAAACACTTCGCTTGATTGAGCCCGCGCCTCAGCAGCCTGTTTGTTGGAAATGCAGCCTAGGGCCAAAATAGTGTGCTGGTAACAGGTGAATAAATCCTTATGAGGATCATGACGATGCAACAGGTTAACGATCAATTCATTGCAATAAAATCCGCAGACCAGGGCGTCACCACACAATTCATGATCAAGCAAACTGAATTCACGCTGATCTATTTCAGCTCCCGTCAAAATCGGTATTTCGCCTTTTCCGGTCCAACTTAGCAGCAAGGGCTGGAACGGCAACAATACGCCCTTGTGCTTTGACTTTACCCGCCGCGCGCCTTTTGCCATCAGCGCCAACCGGCCATGATTTTTACTGAACACTTCAACGATCCAGCTACTCTCGCTGTAGGCGCGATTAAGTAACACAAATGCCGGTTCCTGGTTAATGCGCATAAGTCGTTAGAAGTTACCCTCGTCGTAGCCGAGACTGTGCAAATCCCGGGTGTTATCTGACCAACCGGAGCGAACTTTAACGTATAGTTCCAGAAATACTTTTTTCTCCAACATTCTCTCGCAGCTTAGCCGAGCTGCCGTACCTATTTTTTTCAGGGCCTGGCCATGTTTGCCTATAACCATTGCTTTGTGGCTTTCTTTTTCAACCCATATATCCGCATTTACCTGGTACACGCCGTGCTCCAGTTTAAACTCACTGACACTGACGGCAGTGGCATAGGGCAGTTCATCGCCGAGACGCCTGAACAATTGTTCTCTAATTAATTCACTCACCAGAAAGCGGAAACTGCGGTCAGTAATTTGTTCGGCATCAAAGCCCGCTGGCCCTTGCGGCAGATATTTTCCCAGCACCTCAATTAGATGCGAGACCTGACTGGCGCCTGCCTTGCTAATCGCAGAAATCGGAATGATTTCGGCAAAATCAAACATCGCCGCCGATTGTTCGATAAGTGGCAGAACTTCATTGACCGTAGATAACTTGTCAATTTTGTTGATTAACAGTATCACTGGCACCTGAGTACGCTTGGTCAATGCATCCTGCAAAGCCCGCAGCACCAGTTTGTCGGCTTCGGCCCATCCGCTGGCAGCAATCATCATGCACACAACATCCACACCTTCGATGCTGGAAACAGCAGTACGGTTAATCACCTTGTTCATGCCAGTTCGATTGGATTTTTTTCCAAGCGCATGAATTCCGGGAGTGTCAACCAGCACGATCTGCTTGTCCTCGTCGGTATGAATGCCGAGAATCCGATGCCTTGTAGTCTGTGGGCGGTGAGAGGTAATACTGATTTTTTGACCGATGATTCTATTTAGCAGGGTCGACTTTCCGACATTCGGCTTACCTATTATGGTTACAAAACCAAACTTGAATTTCGCCTCAGTCATTTGTCAAACTCATCGGTTGCCCTGTTAAGTGCTCAATTGTTCAAGCAACACTTCGGCCGCCTTCTGTTCGGCCAGGCGCCGTGATCCAGCGCTAGCCTTTTGTTTCAGCCCCAATTCGGCAAGCTTACACTGCACGGTAAACATCTGTTGGTGCTGCTCGCCAGTGGTTTGCAATATCTGGTATACCGGTAACTGCATACCCTTCTTCTGCATTAATTCCTGTAATTGGCTCTTGGCATCCTTGAAGTTTGCCTGATCACATAACAGTTCCAGAAAGGGTTCAAACTTTGACAGGATGAATTGCGCCGCCCGATCAAAATCCGAATCCAGGTAGATCGCCCCGATAAGACTCTCCACTACATCAGCCAGAATTGAATCACGGTTAAAACCGCCGCTTTTTAATTCACCCTCCCCAAGAATGAGATAGTCAGAAAGTTGCATCTCGCGGGCAACCTTTGCCAGGGTTTCCTTGCGCACCAGACTGGCCCGCATTCTACTTAGTTTACCTTCGGCGACATGCGGGTACGCGTGATACAGCCAGTCTGCGATGACAAAGCCGAGTATGCTGTCACCGAGGAATTCGAGCCTCTCATAGTTTTTGGAACCCTTACTGCGATGCGTCAGCGCCAGCATTAACAATTCAGGGCTGGTGAATTCATAGCCTGAACGCTGTGCGAGACTTTGCAATTTCAACTTTTTCAAGCCGCTCACCTGGTCAAGCTAATTGGCATTTGCGCTTGCAAAACACTGCAAGACGAATCGCATCATCAGTTATAACTAGCCCTTGAAACTACGGGTTTCAACATTGTCAAATTTGACCAGCAAGCTCACATTAAAAAACAATGGAACTTCACGTATATAGTGCGTCTCCACAATGAGCTCACTGCGCGACCGTCTTACTTTTAAATCAGTCGAATACTTAAGAATTTTGTGATTTCCATCTAAATACAATTGATCCTTCATTTTACGGACAATAAGAGTGCGGTTTATCTTGCTAGGATCGGGGCCCTCTATGCTTTGTGCCATAGCATTTCTAATGCTGTCATTGGCCAGATAAACCGGCACCAGTTGCAAACCGATATAAGAAAACAACAACACAACCGCCATCACTGACGTCAGTGTCCAAAATGTCCAGCCTTGCTGCTTACGAATAGTTTTAAAGGGTTTCAGCATCGTCTCACCTCAAGCTTTAGTTTGCCTGAATTTCTTCACCCACGCGCGATAATTTAATCCCGCCGCCGGGTTGGCTATTCCAGTGAAACCATATAAAAAATGCTTCACCGACAATATTTTTTTCCGGTACAAAACCCCAGCTACGGCTATCCTGACTATTGTCCCGGTTATCTCCCATCATGAAATAATGTCCCTCCGGTACTACCGCCCTGAAAGAACGCGCACCTTTGAGGTTATCAACCAGAATCGAAAAAGCTGCATCTTTAGAGCCGGCTTGGTCGACCGGCAGAAT
>JAHHOC010000497.1 GCA_018677115.1 Arenicella sp.
GTGCTGGCTGGCCTGATGGCAGATAAACCGACAGTAATCGACCGGATCTACCACATTGACCGTGGTTACGAGAGTATTGAAGAAAAGCTTTCCCGGCTTGGCGCAAATATTCGACGGGTGCCAAGCCATGTATGGGATAAAGATCAATCCCTGCAGGCTTTAGTGAGCTAGCCGATGATCACAGTTGCCCTTTCCAAGGGACGCATATTAAAACAGACCTTGCCATTACTGAAAAAAATTGGCATCAGTCTGGTTGATGATCCTTACAACAGCCGCAAGCTGATATTCAGTGCCAGTCGCGATGATATTCAGTTTGTCATTATTCGTGCGACAGACGTGCCGACATTCGTGCAATTCGGCGCAGCAGATTTGGGTGTGGTTGGTAAAGACGGCTTGATGGAACACGGTGGCGAAGGCCTGTGTGAACTGCTGGATCTGCGAATATCACAATGTCGCTTGATGACCGCTGTTCCCCGTCGCTCAGAAAATGTACCGCGAACCCGTAAGCGCCTGCGCGTAGCCAGTAAATATGTCCGGCTAGCACAGCAGTATTACCAGTCGCAGGGTATGCAGGCAGAGGTCATTAAACTTTATGGTGCCATGGAACTGGCTCCCCTGGTGGGTCTGGCTGACGAGATAGTGGACCTGGTGGAAACCGGCAATACTCTGAGAGCCAATGATCTGGTTGAAAAGGACCTGATCGCAAATATATCCTGCCGCCTGATCGCCAATGCCGCATCGATGCGGACCCGGCACCAGCAAATAGCACAATTGGTCGACCAACTCGCTGAGGTCGTCGGCAGCGAGCAGTGAATAAGGTGCAGATCAACAGACTGGACAGTTCGCACGCCAACTTTAACGCGGACCTGGCCGCCCTGCTCAAGCGTGATCAACCCGCCAGTAATTCAATTGAACGAATAGTGACAGATATAATCACTAATGTGCGCCAGCACGGTGACGACGCAGTTATTCGCTACACCCTTGAGTTTGACCATCACCAATTGGATGAGCAATCTATAGAAGTGCCGCCTGAGCGATTGGAACAGGCGCTTCATGAGATCAGCGGTGAGCAGCGGCGGTCGCTTGAATTTGCCGCAGATCGTATCAGCGGTTATCACAGCAGACAGTTGCAGCAGTCGTGGCATTACGATGAAGAAGACGGCACTCAGTTGGGTCAGAAAATAACGCCTATTGCGCGTGTAGGCCTATATGCACCCGGCGGGAAGGCAGCTTATCCTTCTTCGGTGTTGATGAATGCCATTCCCGCCAAAGTAGCAGGGGTGGTGGAACTTGTTGTTGTCTCACCGGCAGCGCATGGCCAGCTCAATAATCTGGTGCTGGCGGCCGCTAAACTTGCCGGTGTCGATCGCTTCCTGCAGATCGGTGGCGCGCAGGCCATCGCGGCTCTGGCATACGGTACCGAGTCTATTTCTCCGGTGGATAAGATTACCGGCCCCGGTAATCAATATGTGTCTGCTGCCAAGAAGCTGGTATTCGGGCAGGTCGGAATTGATATGCTCGCCGGACCTTCTGAGGTCCTGGTAATCGCAGATGATTCGGTGGATCCCGATTGGGTGGCGATGGATCTATTTGCACAGGCTGAACATGACGAGAATGCACAGTCTATATTGCTAACACGCGATCCCGTTGTGGCAGAGAATGTGGCGCAGTCCATCGCCAGGTTGCTGCCTGAAATGGAACGCGCTGATATTATTGCCGATTCACTACGTGACAACGGCGCGTTGATTGTTGCTGACTCAGATTCTGCCCTGGTTGAGATTGCTGACAAAATTGCGGCAGAGCATGTCGAACTTATGGTGCAGGATTGTGACCAGCTGGCACAGGACATCAGTAATGCCGGGGCCATTTTTATAGGTCCCTACAGTTCCGAATCCCTGGGCGACTATGCCGCTGGACCAAATCATGTGTTACCAACATCCGGTACAGCCCGATTCAGTTCACCGCTGGGTGTGTATGATTTTCGAAAACGCAGCAGCATAATTCGAATCTCTGAAGAGGGAGCACAGACTATCGGCGAGCATGCCTCAATTCTGGCCCGCGGCGAATCGTTGACCGCACACGCAAGATCAGCGGAACTGCGGCTGAAAAAATAGACATCAGGCAATGCGCAAGAGTTCCGGATTAGCGGGTCGCGATGCTGTCCAGCAAAACCTTTAACTGGTTGTCTTCCATGCTTTCCAGATCATGATCCAACAGCTTGCTTATTGCGTGGTTGAGCATTTCGAAGGTGGCATCGAACGCGTCATTAGTTATTACTGCAGACCCCTTTAGTTTGGTCGGGTCCGGGGTCGGCCAATGGGCCTGCACCCCATCTGCAAGCGCGGTCGGACATTGTTGTTCAGCAGCAGTATCACATAACGTGACGATTGCGCGCGGTTTTGTGTCCGTCAAACAATCCAATGATTTGCTATACAGACCCCCAGTGTCGTATCCGCGCTGTTGCAGATGCTTTACAGCCAAGGGGTGTATGCTTGCTGCAGGATGAGTGCCGGCACTGGCAACCTGTAAGCGGTCTCCGCCAAGCTTACGCGCAATCGCTTCTGCCAGAATACTGCGGCAACTGTTTTCTGTGCAAAGGAAAAGTATGTGCATCGTTGGGAAAGATTAAATTGTGCTTTTTGCCTGCATGGTGACCCTATCATACTTGATTGCGGAAACTACATTCAAACAGGCAC
>JAHHOC010000509.1 GCA_018677115.1 Arenicella sp.
CAATAAAACCTTAAAAACCGCCTTGAATGCTGTTTGTCAGTCTTTTAAGCCCTTAATGTTGACATTTTCAGTCTTTTAACTATGCTTTCAAACTATGAACCAGGCCCCCAATCTTGTAAATACGCTCAGCTCGGAACTGACTGACACCTTGCGGGATGCCATTATCACTGGCGAAATTGCGCAGGGCAGCAAGCTCAGCGAGACCAAACTTGCCAAACAAATGGATGTGAGTCGTGGCCCGCTGCGAGAGGCAATACGCCGGCTGGAGGGAATGAATTTGATCCACCACATACCCCAGCAAGGAGCGCGGGTGGTGAAGCTACACATGAATTTTGTATTGCAGATTTATGAAGCGCGAGAGGCACTGGAGAGCAAGGCTGTTGCGCTGGCGGCAGTCAATATGAGCTCACAGGACATCGATGAATTACATCGGTTGATCGACGCCCAGGCTAAACATTTGAAAGAAACATCAGGCGCTTCGATACCCGCAGAAAGTGATTATGCTTTCCATCAGGCACTGATTCAGGGCAGTAAAAATGATGTGATTGAACATGCATTACTGCAGGAAATATATGGCTTAATTAAAATGTTTCGCTACCAGAATGAAGCGGCTCGCACCAGTAGCACCAACTCGTTGATTGAACACCGACAAATTGTCTATGCCATCGAGCAACGTGATGCGGTGCTGGCGGAAACCACAATGCGCCGGCATATAGTCCACGCCCGCGACCGCATAGAACAGCGGTTCCATAGAGAACACATATCGAGCGCTGCGAAGGAAAATAAACCTTTTAACTAAAACACACTGAACAGCTACCTGACCGAAACTGGAGAACACAAATGACTGAAGCAATTCAACGCGAAAGTATGGAATACGACGTGGTGATCGTTGGCGGCGGGCCAGCCGGTATGTCCACGGCAATCAAATTAAAGCAGTTGGCGGATCAAAATGACCGCGAAATATCAATTTGCCTGCTGGAAAAAAGTGGCGAAGTGGGTGCGCATATTTTATCCGGTGCGGTTATCGAACCCCGGGCACTCATTGAACTGTTTCCAAACTGGGAGGAGCTCGGGGCTCCGCTGAAAACACCAGTAAAACGCGACGAACTTCATATGTTTAATGAACGGGGCTCGATCAAGTTTCCGCATTTCATGATTCCCCCCTCAATGCACAATAAAGGCAATTATATTGTTAGCCTTTCCAATGTGATTCGTTGGCTGGGAGAACAGGCAGAAGCGCTGGGGATAGAGATCTACCCGGGTTTTGCAGCTGCTGAGATATTGTACAACGAGGACGGCAGCGTGAAAGGTGTAGCTACACCTAACAATGGCGTTGATGCAGCGGGTAATCACAAGCCGACGTTTGAAGCCGGCATGGAATTGCATGCCAAGTACACCGTGTTTGCAGAGGGATGCCGTGGTCAGCTGGGCAAGGAATTAATCGCCAGGTTTAATCTGGATGATACCGCCGATACGCAGCATTATGGCATCGGGTTTAAGGAACTATGGGAGGTTGATGCAGCCAATCATGAAGCAGGAAAAGTGGTACATGGCTCAGGCTGGCCATTATCCAAAGGGACCACCGGTGGCTCTTTCCTATACCACCTGAATGACAACCTGGTGACTTTGGGCCTGATTATTGACCTCAACTACAGCAATCCTCACCTGAGTCCGTTTGATGAATTTCAACGGATGAAGCACCCTCCAGAATTCGCCAAGGTGCTGCAGGGAGGCAAACGCGTTGGCTATGGTGCCCGCGCTATCACCAAGGGAGGCTGGAACGCATTGGGCAAAATGAGTCTGCCCGGTGGCTTACTCGTGGGCTGCAATGCGGGAACCCTGAATTACGCCAAAATTAAAGGCACTCATACCGCTATGAAATCAGGCATCGTGGCCGCTGAAGTGCTGTATGAGCACCTCGCAAACGGTGGTGAAGCGGGACTTGCATTGAGCCAGTACGATGCAGCATTCCGCAACTCATGGGCTGGTAAGGAATTGAAAAAGTCACGCTCGTTCGGCCCTGCCCTGCATAAGTTCGGGGCCTGGTTGGGAGGCACTTACAATTGGCTTGACCAGGTTATTTTCCGTGGGCATCTGCCTACGTTACGTGACGACAAGTCGGATCATGCGCAGTTGAGAAAGGCCTCCGAATGTGAAAAATTTGAGTACCCGAAACCCGATGGCATACTCAGCTTTGACAAACCTTCCTCGGTATTTCTGTCCAACACCTATCATGAAGAAGATATTTTTTGTCACCTGACACTGAAAGATGCGAGTGTTCCAGTTGAGGTTAATCTGGCTGACTATGATGCACCTGAGCAGCGTTACTGCCCCGCTGGCGTGTACGAGATAGTCGGTCAGGAAGAGGGTACCCCGACGCTTCAGATCAATGGCCAGAACTGTATTCACTGCAAGACCTGCGACATCAAGGATCCGACGCAAAATATTGTCTGGATCGCGCCGGAAGGTGGTGGTGGGCCGAGCTATTCGAATATGTAGCGCCAACGCGCTAGCAGATAAAGGCGAGCGCAGTTGAAATCGTTATCCGATCAGCAGTCGGGATAGCGATACTGCGCGTTGCCCCATCGGATCAGAGTAGTGCCTGAATATCTGCTTTTATGGCTTCCGGTTTGTCCATAGATCCATAGCGCGCCACCACTTCACCGTCCCTGTTAACCAGAAACTTGGTGAAATTCCATTTAATTTTTTCCGAACCTAATAGTCCTTTGGCCTGTTTCTTAAGGTATTTGTAGAGTGGATGCGTACCGCTGCCATTTACCTCGATTTTTGAGAACATCGGAAA
>JAHHOC010000510.1 GCA_018677115.1 Arenicella sp.
GCGATTCTGATCGCACCCAGTCAAGGTTTTCCAGATCCTTGAGCGACTCCTCAATACGGTCGACTATCTGTTCTTCAATGTCCTTGGGACTAGCACCTGGCCACACCACAGTGACCTGCATCACCGGAATCTGCACGGTCGGGAACAGTTCGCGCTCAAGCTTGGAGTAACCGATTACACCCGCCAGCAATATACCAAGCATCAGCAGGTTCGCTGCGACATGGTTATCAGCCCACCAAGCAATAATCGTTTTCATACAGAGATACCCGGTTCACTCATGTCGGCGACCAACATGCTAAATCTGTTTACTACTCTCAGCGTTTGTGCCGCTTTCATATTCATCCGTATTCTGTCCTCACACGGTCTCCATTACGGGCGCATTGAGATTCTCAACATCATCTTTAATCTTCACAGCCATGCCCTCGTAAGCCCCGGGTACAGGCGACATCACAACTATCTCAGTGCCTTGAATCGGAGAGCCATTCCCACTTTCAATAATTGCAACTTCAGATGATGTAAACACCGTTTTGACTTCATGGAAGCGTAATTTTCCATCATCCACTACATAAATACGATTGCCATTGCGCAGCGCCGTGCGAGGCACTTGCACGCCTGCCACCGGTTGACCAGCCTGTAGCTCAACATCGACAAAGAGACCTGGTGCCAAGGGCATGCTTTGCTGAGATGATTCATCAACTTTGTCGGCTACGACGGTGGCATAAAGCAGCCTTGTATCATTGTCGATGCTGGCATCGATGCTTCTGAGTTTGCCTGGCCAGTAATGAGTCTTACTGCCAAACTTTGTGCTGATAGTCGCCTTCGGAGCATCAGCCTCTGCCAGGCTTTGGCCGACAACCAAACCGAGGTCCGCCACCTGCGTATCAGTCATCGGAATCCGTACTTCCATTTCGTCACTGGCAAAAACCCGCCCGATACTCGAGCCACGCGATAAAAATTGCCCAAGCTCGGCTTCCTTGGTCATGATTCGACCTGAAAATGGGGCGCTGACGGTGGTTCTTTCCAAATTTAGCCTTGCCAACGCCAATTCTGCCTGAGCCGCTTTGAGGCGTGCGCGCGCACGATCGACTTGAGGCTTATTCAAGCGTAAGGGATTCGCCTCATCAATGCTTCTGCCCTGTAATTTTTCCCATTCGCTGGCATTGGTGGCGGCTGACGCGCGTTCGATATCCAACTGCACTTTGGCTTCCGCCACGGCTGCTTCGGCCGACCGAACCGCCACCAGATAATCTGCGCTATCAATATTAATCAGGGCTTCACCGGCATCGAACCGCCCCCCCTCAGTGAACTTGTCAGACACCTGCACTACTTTTCCGGCTACCTGAGTAACCAGATCGATACTGGTTTTTGCCCTCACTTCGCCTTGAAAGAAAGAAGAGCGCACAACCTCAGTAAGGGTGGCTTCATGCACCTCTACCACCAGCGGCGGGAATTCGTTTTTCTCTTCCTCGACCTCCGGCTTGGTAGCATTCAGCATGGCGATTATCGCCACCGTGAACACCACTACAGCGATCGGCAGGAAGAATTTGGAACCTCTAATTAGATTCATGGTCGGGACTCGGGTGATTGTTTTGCCCTCATTACTTGTTTCTGCCTGTTTATCCAGTATAGGCGACCAGCGCAGGAAATCAGAATGTTCAGCAAAATTTAATGGGCAATTTTTTGATCAATTTAGCTTTAGATGCGCAACCAGGCTGTTTGGATTCAATTATTTTAGCCTTCGCCTGATTCCCGCGTATTATTGTTATCCGCTGGCAATTAATAGAATATGGGGGCAAACCTATGAAAAACAAATTTGTCGCAGCTTGTATCCTGCTTGTTGCAATTTCGCCACAATTGTCATGCGCCGCCGATCCCGACATTACAAGCTTTTACCTGATCCGCCACGCCGAAAAGGAACTGGAAAAAGGAGATGATCCACAACTTACTCAGGCCGGCAGGAACCGAGTCTCAATGTGGGTTGATACGTTCAGCCAACTGGCATTGGATGCTGTATACAGCACTGACACAACTCGCACTCGTGACACTGCCAAACCAATTGCCCTGGATCACGATCTGAGAGTTCAGTTTTATGACCCGAAAGTACTTGATTATGAGGCATTCATTGCAAAACACCGTGGTCAATCCGTGCTTATTGTAGGTCATAGCAACACCAGTCCAGCATTTGCAAACCGCCTGCTGGGCAGTAACCACTATCCAAGTTTAGATGAGTCCAACTATGGCTCCTTATACATAGTGGATATCAGTGGTGCCAGCCGCATCGGCAAATTGCTGCAATTTAACCCGGCAGGTCAGTGATTTTGCGCTTTATCTTGTTATTATCCGCAACTGGCCGGAATTTTAGTCGAGGAACGTTATGAAAATTTATCTCCCTGCCCTGCTGTTTGTGCTCGGTGCTTTAAGTGCTTGTGACCGGCAAGCTGCAGACGCCCAAAAAGAAACTCCAGATACCACTGCAGAGCGGGCAACCGAATTAAATGATGCTGCTGCCATTGAAATGGCAGCGACCGAACTGGATGCCGCAGGCCTCATGCAACACGTGAACATATTGGCATCCGATGAATTTGAGGGACGTGCGCCCTCCACGCCCGGTGGCCGCAAAACGGTTGAATACCTGGAAGCCGAATTCAAAAAACTCGGCCTGGAACCCGCCTTTTCAAGTACAGATGGCAAATCTTACCGACAGCCGGTGGAATTGATGGAGCTAACCGTTACCAACAATCCGCCATTGGTAATCGACCATGATGACGGCGAAGCTCAATCCCTGCCTTATAAAGAGCAGTCCATTGTATTTACCTCACGTGCCGGCCAGGCACAGTCCGTCGCTGATTCGCCGCTGGTTTTTGTCGGCTATGGCATAGTGGCCCCGGAATACGGCTGGAATGACTACCAGGGCATTGATATGCAGGGTAAGACTGCTGTTATCCTGGTTAATGATCCTGGCTTCAGGAAACCACAAGGCGAATTGTTTAACGGCAAGGCAATGACGTACTACGGACGCTGGACCTACAAATATGAAGAGGCAGCCAAACAAGGTGCGGCAGCGGCAATTATAGTGCATCAGGAAGATGCGGCGGGCTATCCCTGGGATGTGGTTAGCGGCAGTTGGTCGGGCGCGCAATACACACTTTTCACTGAAGACGGCAACGCAGGGAACCTGGCCATTGAATCGTGGATTACGCAAGACGCAGCGGATGCCTTATTCACCAGGTCCGGATTGAATTTCGAGGAAATGGTGGCGATGGCCGGACACAAAGAGTTCAGCGCGGTACCACTTAGCGGGCGCGCATCTTCCGCCCTCGAATTAGAGAGCCGGAAATCAACATCCTATAATGTTGGCGCTGTCATCAAGGGGCGCGAACGCCCGCAGGAACTGTTCATCTACACTGCCCACTGGGATCACATTGGTGTCAAACCGGATGACGAAAAAGAAGACGTCATCTATAACGGTGCGCAGGATAATGCCACTGGCACCGCCGCACTGCTGGAAATGGCTGAGGCTTTTAATGCATTACCCGCGAAGCCGCAACGATCAGTCATGTTTCTGGCGGTAACTGCGGAGGAATCGGGCCTGCTAGGCTCCAAACACTATGCCGATAATCCCGCCTATCCTCACGCACTAACCGTAGCCGGTATTAATATGGACGGAATGGCCACCTACGGTGAAACTGATGATGTAGTCGTGGTGGGATACGGCAATTCGCAGATGGATGAGTATTTAAAAACCGTGTCAGCTGCGCAAAATCGGGTTGTGGTGCCTGAGCCAACTCCGGAAAAAGGCTATTTCTATCGCTCTGATCACTTCAACCTGGCCAAGAAAGGTGTACCCATGTTGTATGCCGAAGCCGGAATAATGGCGCGTGGTAAACCTGAAGGCTGGGGCAAAGCCCAATCGGAGGAATATACTTCCGTGCGTTACCATAAGCCCGGTGACGAGGTACACGATGGTTGGGACAGTGGCGGCATAATGCAGGACATTAATGCGCACTTTAGAATCGGTGTGGCAATCAGTGATAGCAATGACTGGCCGCAGTGGGCTGAGGGCAATGAATTCAAGGCCATCAGGGAGGCCAGCCTCAAGT
>JAHHOC010000003.1 GCA_018677115.1 Arenicella sp.
AGATCGCGCCCTGCTGGCTGGCCATTAATACTCAAGCGTTTGTTGCGGTATTCGATAAGGTCACCGGGCAAACCGACGACGCGCTTAATATAATGGGTTTTATTGTCTCTGGGGTATCGAAACACCATGATGTCACCACGTTGTGGATCACCAACGGGGAAAACCTTGGTATGTAATATGGGCAGGCGCACGCCGTAATTAAACTTGTTGACAAGTATGAAATCACCGACTTCCAATGTCGGCAGCATGGAACCGGACGGGATGCGGAATGGTTCAGCGACAAATCCCCGTAACAGAAAAACGATCAGCAGAACTGGGAAAAATGAACGCGCGTAATCCAGGTACCATGGCTCTATTTTATGCTCCGCTACAAATATCGCTTCACTGCCGCCCTGTGGTACAAGTTTCACCACATACCTGCACAGCAGGATGACAGCAGCACACACTGCTACCAGTGTAAACAGTATCACTTCAAACATTACTGTTCAGCTCCGCTACTTTGCATATTGATGATTGTATCAAGCATAACCAACTTTCGGTCAATCGCCTTTTTTCAGTACTGCGAGGAAAGCTTCCTGCGGTATCTCAACGTTACCGATTTGTTTCATTCGCTTTTTACCTTCTTTTTGCTTTTCTAACAATTTTCTCTTGCGCGAAATATCCCCGCCATAACACTTGGCGGTTACATTCTTGCGCAGCGCCTTGACTGTTTCACGGGCGATTACTTTGCTTCCGATTGCGGCTTGAATGGCAACGTCAAACATCTGTCGTGGAATCAAGGAGCGCATGCGCTTTACCAGTTCCCTGCCCCGATATACGGACTGCTCACGATGCACCAAAATTGCCAGTGGATCAACCGCATCGCCGTTAATTAACACGTCCACCTTGACCATGTCACTGACACGATATTCTTTGATTTCATAGTCCAGCGAAGCATACCCCCTGCTCACTGATTTCAAGCGGTCAAAAAAATCCATGACTACTTCATTCAACGGCAATTCGAAATGTAACATTACCTGGCGACCAAGATATTGAATATTCTTTTGAATACCGCGCTTCTCAATACATAGGGTCATTACTGCGCCGACATAATCAGCCGGCATCAACATGCTGGCGCTGATAATCGGTTCACGAATCTGCTCGATTCTTGACAGGTCCGGAAGAGCCGACGGGTTATCAATCTTCATTAACTCCCCGTTCTTCAAAACAACTTCATATACTACAGTTGGCGCCGTGGTGATCAAATCTATATCGTATTCGCGCTCCAGCCGTTCCTGAATAATCTCCATATGTAACATGCCCAGGAACCCGCAGCGAAAACCCAGACCCAGAGCATCGGAAACCTCCGGCTCATACTTAAGTGAAGCGTCATTCAGGCACAGTTTGCCCAGCGCGTCACGGAACGATTCGTAGTCGGCTGAGTTGATTGGATACAACCCGGCAAAAACGCGGGGTTGGACCTCCTGGAATCCTGGCAGTGCATCGGTGACGCCACCTTTGGCGAGCGTTACTGTGTCACCCACTTTGGCTCCACTGATATCCTTAACCCCAGAAATCAGGTAACCGACTTCGCCGGTTAACAACTCCATCCTGGGCGTTCGTTTCGGTGTGAATATACCGAGATCCTCGACATTGTAATCCAATCCCGAGGACATCATTTTAATCCGCTCCCCCTTGCGAATTTTTCCTTGCACAATGCGTATCAGTGACACAGTACCAAGATAATTGTCAAACCATGAATCCATGATCAGGGCCGATAGGGGTTGATCCAGATCACCTTCAGGCGGTGGCAGCTCCAGTACGATTTGCTCAAGCAACTCCTTTACTCCCTGTCCACTCTTGGCGCTCACATGTAATGCAGCGGTGCAGTCAATGCCCACTACATCTTCAATCTCTGCGGCAACCCGCTCGGTATCGGCGGCAGGAAGATCAATTTTGTTCAATACCGGCAATACCTCCAAACCCAGATCCACCGCGGTATAACAATTTGCCACAGTCTGGGCTTCCACCCCCTGAGAGGCATCCACCACCAAAAGCGCTCCCTCACAGGCGGTCAGTGAGCGTGAGACTTCGTAGGAAAAATCTACATGGCCAGGAGTATCTATCATGTTCAGCTGATAGGTCTGCCCGTCGCTGGCCGTATAGCGTAGTGCTACGCTTTGTGCCTTTATGGTAATTCCACGCTCACGCTCGATCTCCATCGAGTCGAGCACTTGCTCCTCCATTTCCCGATCGCTCAGCCCACCACAGATATGGATAAATCGATCCGCCAGGGTCGATTTACCATGATCGATGTGCGCAATAATGGAAAAATTGCGTATTTTTGAAATATCGTGGGACATTTTTCAGAAACGACAGAAGCCTCGGGTGCCTTAC
>JAHHOC010000010.1 GCA_018677115.1 Arenicella sp.
CTTCGGAAGGCACCAAGTTACCGCCCTGGTCAACCATCTTGGTGCAAGTTACCTGCCACTCTGAACCCGTCCACTGGTAATCATCGACCTGCCATTTGCGCTCGATACTGACTCCGCGCTGGCGGGCACCTTTAGCCATCGCCATGGTCACATCGGCAGGATTGATATAACCATCGGTGGGATGATAAATGGCGCCTTCCAGATCATCGGTATGAATCAGCGGCCAACGTTCTTTAATCTGCGCTGGCGTTAATCGTTCATAGGGCACGCCCACCGT
Source organism: Arenicella sp. (assembly GCA_018677115.1). GTDB lineage: Bacteria > Pseudomonadota > Gammaproteobacteria > Arenicellales > Arenicellaceae > Arenicella. The sequence goes on from JAHHOC010000010.1 coordinate 278, forward strand.
TTCAGCGGTGGAACCATAGAGCATAAATTCATCCATGCGGTCTTTGCTCTGCGCCATGCGCAGATTACCGACCACAGAGAACCCGGCGTTGAGACCGGTTTCTGCTTCCAATGACTTATAGAAGCGTACCGAGTAATCATGCAGGTGAGTGGTTGCGTAACCCATGTTAAACAGTGGCAGCAGCCCGGCTGCATGCCAGGTTGAACCCGAGGTCAGCTCGTCACGTTCGACCAGCATCACGTCATCCCAGCCATACTTGGCAAGATGATAGGCAATGCTGGCGCCAACAGCGCCTCCCCCGACAACCAGGGCTTTTACGTGAGTTTTCATTTACTTAATCCTGCGCGACAACGCAGCATTCCGGAATCTGGTTTGTACTGCCATAATTTACGCCAATTCCGCCATTGTCAATTGTCTAAAAACGACACGATAGGGTATTGTATTTGTCGCTTTCAGGCTAGTCTGATAACTTGTGATAATTGTCTCTGTTGCGTATAAAATCGGTAGCATGTCGCGGGGAGAATAGTTTTTAAAACCCGCTCTCTTTAGTATTTCGCAGACCATAAAGACGTGGCAACCACGGCCGCTGCAAACAAGTTTGGAACAGTTCAAATGACCTACAAATCAGATATTGAAATAGCGCGCGAAGCGAACAAACAGCCAATTCAGGAAATCGGCGCCAAACTCGCAATTCCCAGTGAACATCTGCTGCCGTTTGGCCATGATAAGGCAAAGGTCAGTGCGGAGTTCATCGAGGCTCAGGCGAATGGGCAAGACGGCAAACTTATCCTCGTTACAGCGATAAACCCGACGCCGGCAGGTGAAGGCAAAACCACCACAACCGTTGGCCTGGGAGACGGCCTCAACGCCATTGGCAAGAAAGCCGCGATATGCATCCGCGAGGCATCATTAGGCCCGTGTTTCGGTATGAAAGGCGGTGCGGCTGGCGGCGGCATGGCACAGGTAGTGCCGATGGAAGATATGAACCTGCACTTTACCGGTGACTTCCACGCGATCACCTCTGCACACAACCTGCTGTCAGCGATGATCGATAATCACATCTACTGGGGCAATGAATTGGAGATCGACCACCGCCGGGTAACCTGGCGCCGGGTGATGGACATGAATGACCGCGCATTACGCGACACCGTCACCAGCCTTGGCGGAGTCGCAAACGGGATACCCCGCCAGACCGGCTTTGACATTACAGTCGCATCTGAAGTGATGGCGATACTATGCCTGGCCACAGACCTGGCTGACCTGCAAAAGCGCCTCGGTGACATTATCGTGGCCTATCGCCGGGACTTGAGCCCCATTTACTGTCGGGATATCAAAGCCGACGGTGCGATGACGGTGCTGCTGCAACAGGCCATGCAACCGAATCTGGTACAAACTCTGGAAAACAATCCGGCCTTCGTGCATGGCGGCCCATTCGCCAACATTGCCCACGGCTGCAACTCGGTGGTGGCCACTAAAACGGCGCTTAAACTGGCAGACTACGTGGTCACAGAGGCGGGCTTCGGTGCTGACCTTGGAGCAGAAAAATTCCTCAATATCAAATGCCGCAAGGCCGGCCTGGCGCCGAGCGCAATTGTACTGGTGGCAACTGTTCGCGCGATGAAAATGAATGGCGGGGTGGCAAAAGCGGATCTGGGGCCAGAAAATGTTGCAGCGGTCCGAGACGGCTGCCCGAATCTGGGACGGCATATTGAAAATCTGAAGTCATTCGGAGTTCCGGTGGTAGTTGCAATTAACCACTTTGTCAGCGATACCGATGCCGAAGTACAGGCAATCAAGGACTACGTGGTTGAGCAAGGCTCCGAAGCGATACTTTCCAAGCACTGGGAATTCGGCTCAGAGGGTTCAACCGAGTTGGCTGAACGGGTAGCTGAGGTGGCAGATGCGGATATGGCGAACTTCGCTCCCATTTACCCGGACGACATGCCGCTGTTTGAAAAAATGGAGACCATCGCCAAGCGTATATACCGGGCCGACGAAGTTCTCGCTGACAAGAAGGTGCGGGATCAGTTGCATCGTTGGGAGCAGCAGGGTTATGGCCACCTGCCGATCTGTATGGCAAAAACCCAATACAGCTTCAGCACCGACCCTGCACTGCGCGGTGCACCGGACCATCACTCGGTGCCAGTACGTGAAGTTCGACTGGCAGCCGGCGCCGGTTTCATCGTGGCTATCTGCGGTGAAATCATGACCATGCCGGGGCTGCCGAGGGTTCCCAGTGCCGAAGCGATTGGTATCAATGACGCCGGCCAGATTGATGGTTTATTTTAAGCTGAGCGAGTTAGCTCACTGCCAGCAACTAATACCACTTATCCTCTGAGGCTTGCTTGGTGTTGGCGATGAACGCTTTCAGTTCGTCGTCTATGGCCGGATCTAAATCCGGTTGCTGATAGTCGGCGAGTAGCGCTTTCCAGTGCTCATTGGCGCGCTGCACGGCTTGCTTGCTACCATTTTCAGTCCACTGTTCGACGCTTTCAGAATCAGACAGCTTGGCGTCAAAAAAAGCCGTTTCATAATTGTGCATAGTGTGTTCGCAGCCGAGGAAATGCCCTCCCGGTTCAACTTCCCGGTAAGCCTGTTTGCCGAGCGCATTATCATCGGTCGACATGCCCTGCAGCATACGCTGCATTGCGCCGAGGCGGTCAGCATCCAGCACCAGCTTCTCATAGCTGCTGACTAAACCGCCTTCCAGCCAGCCAGCGGCATGAATCACAAAATTGGCACCGCCCAGTACCGTGGAATGCAAACTGTCGGCGCTTTCATAGGCGGCCTGCGCATCACAGCGCTTGGAGGCCGTCAAAGCACCGCCGCAACGCAGCGGCACACCCAGCCGCCGGGCTAGCTGACCGATCGCATAATTCGACATTACCGGTTCCGGCATACCGAATGTCGGCGCTCCGGACTTGAGGCTCATCGAAGACAGAAAGTTGCCCAATACGAACGGCGCGCCCTTGCGCACTAGCTGGCTGAAAGCCCCTGCCGCCATTCCCTCTGCCAGCGCCTGCGCCAAACTGGCAGCGGTGGTGACCGGCCCCATGGCGCCACCGAGAATAAACGGTGCTACAACAATACCCTGGTTGGCACCGCAGTAGACCTGGATTGCCTGCGTGGCAACCTTGTCAAACATCAGTGGCGAGTTGGCGTTGACGTTGCCGATCACACAGCAATGATCACGCATGAATTCCTCACCAAACAGGATGCGGGTCATGGTGATTGAGTCTTCGGCGCGGTCCTGGGCAGTAATCGCACCTAGATAAGCTTTCTCCGAATAGCGCATATGCGCATACACAATATCCAGGTGACGCTTATTAACCGGCACATCACATGGCTCAACCAGAATCCCGCCTGAGTGGTGCAAGGATGGCGTTTTGTAAACGATTTTGATCAGCTGCTGCAAATCTTGCAGGCTGCCGTAGCGCCGGCCGTCATCGATGTCGCTGACAAACGGCGCACAGTGTACCGGGCTGAACACCGCATTTTCTCCGCCGATGACGACATTGAAATGCGGATTGCGCGCGTGCTGGGTGAACTGTGATGGAATCGTGCTGCATAATTCGCGCGCCATGCCGGCTGGCAAGCGCACCCGCACACCATCTACATCTGCGCCGGCGTCTTTCCAGATCTCGAGAGCCAGTGGATCATCACGAAACTCGATTCCCACTTCCTGCATCAGCCAATCGGCATGTTCCTCGATCCGTACCAGTGCTTCCTCATCGAGAAAGTCGTAATAGGGAATCTTGCGCTTTACATACGCGGGTGCCTTTGCTTCGAGTTCCTTATCTGCCAGCTTGCGGGCAACGGCACGCGCTTTGCGCCCGCCCCTGCGTTGTGGCTTCGCTTCGGTTTCTGATCCAGCTGCACCCGGCATGCATCGACCTCATGATTGATGAGAGTTTAAATCCGGGTGATGTAGCCCGGGCACTTGTGCTTATGATTGAAGTGTTAACAAAGCATAGACCATTTATACCTGCCAGGTAAAATCATAAAAATTGATTTCACAGTTTCAATATATTGCAGCGGTGAGAGTGCACAGTTCTTCGGTTATAGTCACCCCGGCACTGCTGAAGCCGGCAAAGATCAGGCTGCGTAACTGTTTATTTGCTCAAGTAGAGACTCATCAACCATCACACCATCACGAATGTTTTGTTGGCGCTTACTCTTGGCTTTATCTCCCGGTACATGTGCGCCCTCCTGCTGTGCGATGGCATTGACCAGGTCAGCGACACGTTGTGCAAACAAATCACCTGAAAAAGCCTGCGGATCAAAAGCAATAAAGCACTGTCCGGTACCCGGTGGCCCGCCCTTGGTGCCTGCAAAGGGACTTGCATCCTTACTCAGTAGCGCGCCCGCCAGGCAGGAGGCCAACAACTCCGCGACCATGCCAATGCCGAACCCTTTGTAGCCACCGGCCGGTGCCATCGAGCCTTTGAGTGCCTCATCAGCATCGGTGGTTGGGTTGCCTTCAGCGTCCATTGCCCAATCTGATTCAATCGATTCACCGCTGCGCGAGCGCATCATGATCTCCGATTTCGCTACCACGCTGGCTGACTGGTCAATGGAAATGGCTGCACCGCCGTCGCCATCAGGCACCGCAATGGCAAAAGGATTAGTGCCGATGACCGGCGTACTGGCGCCGGTGGGAGCAATCGATGCCGGCGCGTGGGTAAAACACAGGCCAACCAGCCCGGTTTCGGCAAGGCGTTGTGCATGGTGCCCCAGCACCCCGCAATTGTAAGAGTTGTTGACAGTCATTGCCGCCACACCATTGGCCTGCGCCGCAGCGGTAAAGGTCTCCCATCCGGCATCAATGGCAGGGTGCGCAAAACCGGATCGGGCGTCCACGCGCACTGCAGCCGGTCGACTGACAATCACTTTGGGATCGGCGAGACCATCCACTTTGCCACATCGAACATGTTCGGCATAGATCGGCACATACATCAATCCGTGACTACGAATTCCATCCCGCTCTGCAAGCACCGTAGAGCGGGCAACCGAGGCTGCATTGATTTCGCTGGCTCCGGCACCCTGCAGCGCACGCTCGGTGATCTGTTGAACTTCGGTGAGGCTGATGTTTTTTTCGGTCATTTTGTTCTCGGTGTTATTTGACTATTTATCCGTTTAAGCTCCGGCTCCCTTACGGGATTGCTCGGTACTCTCTACCAACACGTTGTTTGCCATGCAACGCAGGCGGTCCCACAGTGTATCGGTAATTTCGATGCCGTTGCTCAACGATTGTTGAAAAGCAGCGCTTAATTCGTTGGGCTCTATCCTCTTCAGCGGATTCTTATTGATAAAACTGCAGTGCGCTAAAGCGTACTCACGGGTGCCTTCCGGATCCATCGCACAAACCAGATATAGCGCCTGCGGTTCCACTTCAGCTTGACACTGATAGCTGGAAATCTGTGGATACTGTGCTCCAGCGTCACTGGTAATTGCATGCACCAGGCCGGGCTCATCAGCGTCCTGCCAGTAGCTAAGGCAATGCGCTCCGCGTGCACAGCAGTCGACTATTTTTTTGGTCATCAACTGCCGGTCGTAAATGCGGCTTATTGTTGCGCTGCAAATTCCCCTGTTAACAGCACTGGCAAACACCGCGTTGCAAATCAATTCACCGCAGGCAAGTGCGCTTTTATCGCCTGCATCAAACATTAAATCGCCCCCGGCACTGCTAGGCTTTTCAATTAACGGTGCTGAAGACTCACTCAATCGGTCAAGTTTGGCTGGCAACCGCGCAAATACATCGAGGCCATGCATCTCCGCCCACACCACCATGTCTGCCGCACTTTCATACCTTCCAGCGTCGAAGCCGATGCCTTCGAAAGCCTGCTTAAACAAAGTAAGCAGCTCAGTTTGTGAGGCCTTCATGTTGCACCCGGTTCTCCAGCGACCGGAAAATACCAGTCGTCGGCAAACGGTTTACCAATATCAGACAAAATCGGCGCGCCCTGGAACATGGTGTTGCGGACCCAAAGCTTGGATTTTGGATCAAATTTGCTCACCCCGAAGAAAGATAATTTACAGCGCAGCAAATCCAGCGGCAGCATTTCTTTGTCAGCCAGATTCGCTCGAATATCTCCATAACATTCCTGCGACATTGTCTGTATGCGTTTCACGATGCTGGCCATGCCAGGGTGGCGCAACAGAAAATAGGCCACCGGCTCGGCCTCATCAAGTTCTTCCATATCGGCAAGCAGACAGTCATAGCACTGGCGAACCAGGCGCGCAATTGTCAGTGGCATTTCCTTGTCCGCGCCCGGCTCGGCAAACCGTTCACCGAGCCTTGGTTCCATTTTTTCTTCCGAGCGATACCAGAAATAGTGATTGCAGTCGTGATTGGAGAAATCGATGTCGAGCGCCCAGCCATAACGCGTTTCGATCAGTTGTTTTAATTCTGCCCGGGACATCTCGGCGCTAAGCTGATGGTTCTCATCGACGCAACCATATTGTTCGCAGGCATCAACCAGATCCGGAAAAACTTCGAGCAACACTGAGTTGATCAACTCCTGGGTTTCAAGGCTGCAGTTTTCTGCCAGGTGCTGTGTCAATTGCGACCAGCTTGCTGCATCACAATTCCATTTTTTGATCCAGCTTTGAATTTCTACCAGCTCCTTTTGCAGACACTTATTGCGCGCAACCTGAACAGGGTCCGGCACAGTTGTTTCGGCAAAGTGTTGAGCTGCTTTTGCCATAATCGCCTGGAACTTGTGCACGCTTGCGGGATTCACTTCACCCTGCTGAACAACGGTTGCGATAGCCCGTTCGCGTGTTAAAACCCACTGACTGATCAACTGCGGATGGCGAATCAGATACGGCGCCATTCCCAGGCCGGTGGAATTACCAATACCGAGATAGCGTTTGACCTCATCCTGCATCGGCACGGCAGTGTCAGGTGACTTAATCCGTGCCAGGTGCTCTGCCTGTTGCACACTGAAGTGCCGCAACATATAACAGCACAGCATCTCGGCTGCAAAGGGGTGTGCGAATTCCGCACATTGGCTGGAGACTTTGGCCCAGTCGGCCATACCAAATTTGCCGCTGCCGTAGACCGCCGTGGTGCGATAAAGATAACCGACATTGGCCAGGTACTGCATTGATGGCTGCCGGCCTGCGGCCAACTCATCGACCACATAGTTAAAATTTCTCGAGCTTTTATTACCGCGGGATAGCACGATCGTGTTCGAACGGCACCGCCCAGCTTCCTGTTTAGGTACATTGGTGCGCATATCCGCAAGCTGATCGGCGCTCACATCACCGATACACAACGCCATCGTGACATCCCACTTGTCGGCGATTACCCGGTCATTGCGGTCTTCATCGGCCAGATAGTCGGCAAACGCGACAAAGCTGTAGGTGTTTTCATTCGCCTCGATGCGATAGATCACCGTACCGAAACCCTGATCATCCAGCTCAACCAGCACAGGTGTGAATTGCCACTGCTGAGACATTACCCGGCGCATCAGGGCACGCATGAAACTCAGGCGCGTCTGGTGCATGCTGCCAAGCCGCTTCAGGTCCATCACCACTTCGGGGGACCGCATGGGCAGAATCGTAGGTTGGGTAGCGAGTGCGTCAGTCATCGATGTTGCTAGCCGAGCGGCTAGCCGAGCGGCTCGAACGACTGTTCAAAAAAGCGCAGCCAGTTACGTCCCATTAGCTTGTCGATGTCCTGTTGCGTAAATCCCTCAGCAGCCAGGCCCTCGGCGATATTCATTATGTCCTGCGAGCCCTGGAACCAATCCGGTTGACGTGGCCACTCTTTGTTGTCCGCTGTGCCTTCACCGTAATCTGCGGCAAAGGTCCAGCGGCCGCTGCGCATCCATTCCAGGGTCTCGTAGCCCCAGCCCTCGCACATGTCAGATCCGATACCAAGGTGGTCGATGCCCATAATCTCAACGGTTTGCCCGATCATCTGGCAAAACTCCTGCAATGTGCAATCTGCTCCGTTTTTCAAATGAAACGGGTACATGCTGAAGCCCAGCATACCGCCTGATTCGCCTAGTGCTTGCAGCACCCGATCAGATTTATTGCGCAAAGCGTCGTGAAAAAATGTCGGGTTGGCATGGGTGATTGCAATCGGCCTTTCAGAAAGCTCGATTGCCTCCAATGTAGAGCGTTCCGCCGAATGCGACATGTCAATCAGCATGCCGACACGGTTCATCTCCTTGATCGCCTGCTTGCCAAAGCGTGTTATGCCGGGATCGTTTTCCTCATAACAGCCGGTCGCCAACAGGCTTTGGTTGTTATACGAAAGTTGCATGATGCGTGCTCCCAGATCATGCAGCACCTTGATCAGGGATATATCGTCCTCGATAGGTGAACAATTCTGAAAACCGAATACGATCCCAAGCTTGCCGGACTGTTTGGCTTGCAATACATCGGCAGCGCTGCGCACTGGCATGATCAGATCAGCATTATTGTCGAAATGACGTTGCCACTGACTGATGTTGGCGATCACTTCACGAAAGTTTTCCCAGTAGGCGATGGTTACATGCACCGTGGTGATGCCGCTGTCGCGGGTTCTCTCAAACCGCTCGCGGTTCCAATTTATATACTGCAGACCATCGATTATTATTTGATCGTTCACGGCAACTGGCTCAACTCAATACGGTTTTGAATAATTGGTTTTAACGGTGGTGTAAAATTCCGCCGCATATTTTCCCTGTTCGCGTGAACCGTAGCTGGATGATTTGCGCCCGCCGAACGGCACATGGTAGTCGGTGCCGGCCGTGGGCAAATTAACCATCACGCATCCGGATTTGGAATGGCGTTTGAAATGTGCGGAGCGCGCCAGGCTTTGAGTAATAATTCCTGACGTTAGGCCGAATTCAGTGTCGTTAGACATTGCCAGGGCATGCTCGTAATCACGCGCTTTAATCACACAGGCCACCGGCCCGAAAATCTCTTCACGGTTGATGCGCATGTCGTTGCTAGTTTCAGTAAACAATGTGGGTTCGATGTAATACCCCTCCGGGTCGAGCTCCATTTTATTGCCGCCGGCTACCAGTTTACCGCCCTCGGTGCTGGCCAGTTCAATATATTCCAAAACCTGTTGAAACTGTCTGGCGCTTGCCACAGAGCCTATCTGCATGCCTTCGGCAAGTGGATTACCCACTTTCAATTTGGCCATCTCCGACATCATCAGTTCGACAAACTGGTCGTGCACACCCTGCTCTACGATCAGGCGTGAAGAGGCAGTGCATTTCTGGCCGGTGCCGAAGTAGGCGCCGTTAATGGCACAGGCCACTGCGGTATCAAGATCGGCGTCATTCAAAACCACCAGCGCATTCTTGCTGCCCATTTCGAGTTGAATCTTGCCCATATTGCCGATGACATTGCCGGCAATGCGTCGGCCGATATTGACCGAGCCGGTAAAGGTCACAGCGTTGACCTGTGCAGATGAACTGATGGTTTCACCCACTTCACTTCCGCTACCCATGACCAGGTTAAACACCCCTGCAGGCAAGCCACTGCGGCTGATTATCTCGGCTAATATCCAGGCGCTGGCCGGCACCAGCTCCGCGGGTTTCAGAACCACGGTATTACCAAACGCCAGCGCGGGGGCGACCTTCCATGCCGCTACCGCCATCGGGAAATTCCACGGCGTGATGATACCAATCACTCCAACCGGTTCGCGACGCACTTCCACGTCGATACCGGGGCGCACCGATTCGGTGACCTCGCCCATCTGGCGCAGGGTCTCGGCCGCGTAATACTGGAAAAACTGTCCCGAGCGGTAGACTTCCCCTACTCCCTCGGCAACGGTCTTGCCTTCTTCACGAGCCAGAATATGGCCAATTTCAGCGCTGCGTTCGATCAACTCGTTGCCGATTTTATCGAGCACTGCTTTTCGTTCTTCCAGTGGAGATTGGGCCCAGGCCGGCGCCGCATTATGTGCCGCTTGAATCGCCGCTGCAGCATCTTCTGCATCAGCATGCGCATAGCACCCGATCACGTCGGCTAAATCGGAGGGGCTGGTATTGTCCTGATAGTTTTTTGCCGGGACCCATTCGCCATTGATAAAATTGTCATGGTTTTGCTGCGTCATAGCGTTACGGTCTCCGGTGCAGAATAGCC
>JAHHOC010000017.1 GCA_018677115.1 Arenicella sp.
GAAGTTTATGGCTTTATGGTTAGCGGTTTTGCGCGCTTCAATTTGAATGATAAGAACATCGAGGAGCGGAGCAACGTTTTTTTCTATGAATGGGGGACAGGCCCAACGGACGCCGCGGGAGCTAAAGATTTCACCGAGGTACCCCGTAACCCGGACGGCACGCCGAATACGGGCCCGACACCTGACCCCGAGGAAGAGGGCTGTGTAGATCCGCCACCGCCAACTCCCGTTGTCAATTTGCATCAATACACAGGAACCGCAAATGGCACCGTCGATCTCGCGGGTGCCATTAACCAAACTTTAACTTATGAAGACAACGTTGTTATTGACGTGAGCGATGATCGCTCACTGACTTTTGCCATAGGCGGGGATTCATTCAATGCAACGGTGGCGCAAGACGACAGTTTCAGCGGAATGTTCACCTATGGAATTACAGCAGATTGTCCTGTTGACATTACGGTAAATGGATTAATCACCGGCACCAGCGTGTCCGGTTCCACCAGTGGCAGTAAAGCCTGCCTGATTGATGGATTACCCGTCCTGGTAACCTTTGATGCCACCTTTAACGCTACCTCACCCACTGCTCCCAGCTACCTGGACCAACGTGCGCCGTTGTCAGCGCCCAGTGTTTGCAAGGGGCGGCTGATGGCTCTAATAATTTCTATTTTGCTCGACGATGATTGACTAGTGCATTGTTCGAACCAGTGCAAGAAGAGAAGGCTGAGAGTATAGAATTCATAATCATCCTATTCTCCTGAATCAACAAACCCTGGAAGTTCGCAGGCGTTCGGGCAATACACTCGATCAGGCCATTTCTGAATGCCTTATCCCGGCATTCGATTAACTTCAATTGGCGTTTTTTTGTTTAGGCTTGGGAAACAAAATCGAAGCTGCAGTAACTGGCATGAACCGGGACATCATATCAATCAGCCAGGCGCCCTTGCCCACGCGGATGCGTACCTGTTTCTTGCGGATACCGCTGATGATGTCATCTGCCGCGTCTTCTGCGGTAGTTACAAAGGATTTCTCCATTTCGGCACGCCCCTGTTGGGCTTTTTCCTCGTCATTCTCGGGGTTGTAGACACGGGCGTTTTTTGCGATGGCGGTTTTTATTCCCGCCGGAAAAGCGCAGCCGACGTGTATTGTGCCCTGCTCTGACAAGGCTTCCTGGCGAATCGCCTCACTGAAACCACGGACTGCGAATTTGGACGCACTGTAACCGGAAAGAGTCGGCCCGGAGACCAGCCCAAACACGCTGCACACATTGACGATGGAGTGCTCGCCTTCATCCTGCATCAGTGGCAGGAAGGATTTGCAGCCATAAACCACGCCCCAGAAATTCACACCCATGATCCACTCCAGGTCTTTCATTTCGGTACTTCTGAAGCTTGAACCCAAAGCGACTCCAGCGTTATTGATCAGAACATGCACCTGCTTGCGCTGGCTGGAAATCCGGGACGCCAGGTCATCCATTGCGGACTGATCCGCTACGTCCGTAATATGTGTATTGGCATCGGTGCCGGCAGGCAACAACGCGACCGTTTTATCGAGACCCGTCTGATTCATATCGACCAATTCCAATAATGCGCTCTGCTCTGCCAGTTTTATTGCCAACGCGCGTCCGATCCCCGACCCGGCACCGGTAATAACACAGACCTTGCCAATAAAAGACTTCACGGGTTTTCACCTGCAGCGAGTTTCCCTTTGCTGTCGAGGGCATCGGCATCTTTTTCCCTTTGCCAGTAATACCCGCTACTAAAAAAAGACCCGACTGTAAACACGTCCATCCCCTTAACGCTTAGCGAGTTTTGCTTGTTGCTGCGTTTAACAAAGTTCACCCGTTGAGCGGTAGTTGACGCAATCAGTGCGTCTGCGAAAAGAATCTGCGCAATTGAAATTAATTTGTCGGCACTCTGTAACTCTGGCATTTGTGTGTCTCCTGGATAACGCCTCAAACTTCCCGAACGGTCGCTCCTCAATAACTTGCAGAACAGCGCCTGAATCTACCGCACGGGTTAGTAAACGCAAGTAACTCATATATACCGGGCTCAGGAAGCATAAACACGCTATACACCCAAAGCAATCGCTATCAGTAAACCTGAATAGTTGTTAAACCGCTCGAACATATTCTGCATGGGTGACACCTGGGTCGCTTGTACCGGTTCCCTGATTTGATAGAAGTCTGGTTTGGCCTTTTTTGAACCGTCCTCAGCTCAGTGAAACAACACCAATCAGCTACAGCAGGTAGCATTTTTTAAGACTCCGGTAATCACCATATCGGCGATCAGGCACATCGGCTGGTCTGCGGCAGGGTGCTGCTTTGTCGCAGTCGCCCCTTTACCAGTCAGGCAAATTGCTTCTTTCTGCTTTTAAGTGCACCGGATCCCGCGATTTTGCGGAACAGGTCAGGCTCTCTAAAGCCTGATCAATTTATTTAAATCGATTGGCTATTTCCTTGAAGAACGGATCAGACTCAACAAGGCCCCGATAAGATTCGTCAATTTCGATTGCTTGCCTTAATGCCTTCACCGCACCGTCCAATTGCTCAAGGTGCACCAGTACCTGTGCCTTGAAATACAGCGCCTCAGCATTACCATTGGAGAATTCTACAGCCTTGTCGGCGTTGTCGAGAGCGGGCTCCTGCAAGCCTAAATGCGCCTGGTAAGTGGCCAGCAGGCCCCTACTGCGCCAGTCTTTATCATTGACCTCAAGGTTCTTGTCCGCTAATTCGGCAGCTCGTTGATATGCTTCAACAGCTTTATCTTCATCTGGCAGAAAAAAATAGGCTTCAGCCAGCCGCCCCCACACTCGGTGATCATTTGGCGCCAGTTCAAGAGCCTGAAGCTGGCTATCGATAGCTTGCTGAAACCTGCCTTTGAAGTAGTGCAGTGAACCAATATTGGTATGTGCCTGTCTCGATGGTTTGATATTGAGTGAAGCCTGATAAGCCTCGATCGCGTCTTCATGATCACCCAGCATCCAGTACGCTGCGCCCATTCCTGCGTGTGCTGTCGCCACCTTGGGTGCCAACGTAATGGCTTTCTGATATTGTTCGATCGCTTCGCCATATCGGTCATTGCGGTAGTAGAAACTGGCCAGCGCCTCATGCGTTGCCCAATAGTTGGTACGTGATAGCTGAGCCCTGATCAGTAACTTTTCTGCTTCATCAGAGCGGCCCTGGCCCACCCTGATTCGGCTGAGTTCGATAAGTGCATCGATCGGCTCAGGTTGCAACGTTATCGCCTTATCTAGTTGCGCCTCGGCACGACCAAACCATCCACGGTACCCATAGAGCTTGCCAAGCGCCAGACTGATTTCAGCATTGAGACCGGGATCAAGGGTGCTTGACTTTTCACATGCAGATTCAGCGACCTCAAAGTCCGCGATGCTCTTATTTATCTCGTAGAGCCTCAGGTGTGCCTCACACATCCCCGCATAGGCGCGAGCGAAATCAGAATCTATATCGATGGCTTGCTGAAAACGTTTGCTGGCATCACGCATCACGTCCGCGTCCAGGGAACTGCGCAATCGGCCGGTACCCTGCAAATATGCAACGTAGGCGTCCGTGGAACGAGTTGCCTGCTCGCCAAGGCGTTCCTTGGAACTAAGAGACAAAACAATTTTCAGCTCATCGACAACGCTTTGGGCAATTTCACGCTGAATTGCGAAAATGTCATCCAGCGCGCGCTCATAACGTTGTACCCAGAGGTTGAAACCCTTGTCTCCGTCGACCAATTCCGCAGAGACGCGAACACGATTTCCTTGCTGCCTAGCACTACCTTCAAGTACATGGTTAACTCCGAGTCGGTCAGCTATTTCGCGAATATCGACTTTTTCATCTCTGAACTGAAAGGAAGAAGACCTTGACGCCACATTAATCTCCGACAGGCTAGACAGCAACTGCAGAATCTCATCCGCGAGACCGGCGCCAAAATAGTCTGCTTCGGTGTCCCCATCAAAATTTTCGAATGCCAGCACCGCAATTGAATTGGGTCTCGCACTATCTTCAGAGATTTCCTGCCTGGATTCAGTCACCGAAGCATCCAGCAACAGATTAACAAGATAGTAGGAACCACCTCCCAGTATTATCATCAACAAGCCGGCAAAGAAGAGATCCGATTTCCTGCGCTGACGAGGCTCTTCATCCGAACTTGTCATCAACGGGAGATCAAAAATCAATCCCTCCGGGCGAATATCGATCACCCATGCGAGAATAAAGGCCACTGGAAGACCAACGATTGCAGTGATGATGAGGGCACGCAATGCCCATTCAGGATAGCCAAGGGGTTCGAACGCGATCTCAGCAAATTGTAGAAGAATCCAGGCTGTTACCGCGTAGATCGCCACAACACGTAAAACCTTACGACGGCGAATTTCGGCCGCGAATTGTTGAAATATGCGAGACTTTGTCAACATCGTTTATGTGCCCCTCACGCAGTGCCTGAAGCCAAGTCAGGCGCGATTGACCGCGAGGAGACTGGTAATTGTAATTCGTCCAGTTTAAGCTTGAGCGTCTTATCAAAGCAACTACTGGATTGGGTTATGTTGAAACGACTATTAAATGGGATCAAAGGTATATTCGGTGGAGGGAAAGGCGGCTCCGGCAAACCTGACGACCGTTCCGGCAAACCTGACGACCGTTCCGGCAAACCCGACGATCGTTCCGGCAAACCCGACGACCGCTGATCCCACCGGTTTGTAAACGCGGCATTGGCTTGCTGCAGTATAAGCTCGCGAATTACCCCGGTTAAAGCTATAGAGTCCCTGTAGATCGGGTTA
>JAHHOC010000019.1 GCA_018677115.1 Arenicella sp.
GGCTATTATGGTAGATACGATTTACATAGAGCGGGCTGTGAGGGATCACCCCCGGACATTGACAGTCGCTGGGCGTTTTCCGACAGCGCGGGTGATCGAGATTGAAAAATATTCGGAAGTGTTTAACTCACATGCGAATAATTTTCGCATACAAAAGAAAAATCCCTCGCTGATATTGGCGGCCAAGCAAAATAAACGGGTGTTGCCAACACCTGTTCAGTATGAGACCGGCGGCGGAGCGAATTACTATTTCTCTCATATGCTGAATTGCTTGTATGACTGCCGTTATTGCTTTTTACAGGGCATGTACCGGTCGGCGAATTACCTGCTGTTTGTAAACTATGAGGACATCGCGCAGGATATAAAAGCACTGGCGGCCGAGCATCAGGCGGATGACAAGCCGGCATGGTTCTTTTCTGGATACGATTGCGACAGTCTGGCATTTGAGCCGGTTACCGGTTTCGCTGATTATTTCTTGAATGTATTCAAAGACTTGCCTGATGCGGTGCTTGAACTCAGGACAAAGAGCACGCAAATAAGATCGCTTACCAGGCGCCCGGTTCTGCCAAATGTGGTTATTGCCTACAGCTTGAGTCCACAAGAGGTTGCCAGTAGCCTCGAAACCGGCGCTCCAGGGTTGGCGAGACGTCTGGCAGCTCTGGCAAAGTTGCAGCGCAAAGGCTGGCGAATTGGTGTGCGCTTTGATCCGGTAATTTGGCACAAGGAATATCTTGTGCATTACCAGGCGATGGTAGAGGATGTGTTCACCCAGCTCGACGTCAGTACAATTGACAGTGTTACCCTTGGTGGTTTCCGCCTGCCGAAAAATTTCTATAAAACAATGCAAGGCCTTTATCCAGAACACTGGTTGTTCAGTGCCGGGCTTGATGAGCATGCTGGCGTGGTAGCCTACAGGGAGGAAATAGAGCAACAAGTGCTTTCCGAATTGCACGATCTGGTGGTAGCACATGTTGACGAGGAAATTGTCTATACTTACCCCACCTACCAGGTGCAGGCACAGCCATGAAAAAAGCACTGATAACCGGAGCCAGCTCAGGTATTGGACTGGCGACTGCAAAACTGTTGGTTGAAAACGGCATGCATGTCACCGGTGTTGGCCGCGACTTTTCACAAACTGAAGGGGTAGATATGCGCCGGGTTGTGCTCGATTTGGCAGAATTGCCGCAACTGTCTGAGCAACTGCAACAGAATCCCGAGTTAAACCAGAATTTTGACCTGTTAATGTTGAATGCCGGTTACGGCCACTTTGGCGGCCTGGAAAATTTTTCGCACGCGCAGATGCGACAGCTGTTGGACACCAATCTGGTCAGCAATTTGTACTTGCTCAAACACTATCTGCCGGTTTTTAAGCAGCAGGGCCGCAAAGACATCATTTTTATCGGCAGTGAAGCAGCGCTGCACGGGGCTAAACAGGGTGCACTCTATTGCGCCAGCAAATTTGCCTTGCGCGGATTATCCCAAAGTATCCGTGCTGATTGCGCCGGCAGTGATATCCGCGTAGTGCTTGTCAACCCTGGTCCTGTAGCGACAAACTTTTTCAATGAGCTGGGATTTATGCCGGAGCGGGGCAGCGACTATTCGATCTCTGCAGAAACGGTCGCTGAAACCATCATCAATGTTGTGAATCAGGATAGAAGCGTGGTGACAGAGGAAATTAACCTGCAGCCACTCAGGCGGGCGTTCCGCAAGAAACAGCGTTAATGCTCATGCTCCAGGTGGAATCTTGCTCCGGCTGATTTACCATTACCAACATCGGGTTTGATGTTCGGCTGTGGCGGGTGTTTATTGTTGGAAGTCGTTAACATGCGACTTCATATTAGCTATTATCTCGGGTGCAACGATTGTAAGGATATTGAATCGAGGGGGCGAAACCTGCAATTATGATAAGAATTACAAGAGACTATGGCGATACCAGCCGCAAGCCGGTGGCACATAATTACCGGATTGCCAACTATGAGCTGGTGATTCAGGAACCGGTCACGGCATTGCTGGCTTTTAGCGAGGGAGAGGCATCGGAAACCTATAACGCGAGCCTGGCTAATATGGATAAGCCTGAATTGTTAAACGCAGACAATGCAGAGCTTGAATATGCAGGCAACGCACCGCTGGCCGATGGCGACCGCGAAGTTGAATACTGGGCGCTGGGCAAACAGCGGCAGATAAATGTGGCCGGCAAGCCTGTTTGCCATATAAATCTGTCAGAGCGACACATTCATCTTCTAAATGATAGGGGTTTCGATGACAGGCTTAACCTGGAAGTGGTAACCGGCCCGGCATTAATTGTGCTATTGGCAAGGGAGAATATATATTGCCTGCATGCCGGCGCGGTCTCTACCGAGCACGGCAATATTGCTTTTATTGCCGAATCAGGGGTGGGTAAATCAACGCTGTCGGCAGATCTCGATGAAAGCTGGCGGCAGTTGGCAGACGATATATTGCCGGTGCAGATAAGATATACAACCTCATATCTGTCGAACTTTCCACAGTTAAAGCTGCCGGGTGCTCAGGTGCTGCAGCCGATATTTGGCGAAATGTGTCTTGATCTGGTAGTTCGATTGAATGAGGAGCCGGCCGACCAAGTAAGCTTTAACGAACTCTCCAAAACCGATGCAGTGCTGGCAATTGTGCGGCATACAGTTGCGGCCAGGTTGTACGATAAAAAGCAGATGACAGCACACACCAGCTTTGCCAAACGGTTATGCAGCAATATAACGGTTGTTGAACTTAATTATCCCAGGGACCCGAAACAATTACCCATGCTGCGACAATCAATCATTGATTATCTGCAACTTGATAAGTTCGATCAATAACCGGTCAGTCGGCGAATTCCCCGCAACAGGCGTTTGCAATAGGCTACCGCAGTCCATCGGCTGTTCATCTGTCTGCGCACGTAGTCCGCTGACGGAAACAATGATTCCCAGACTGCCTGAATTTTTTTATTGAAACCGTCAAGGCCAGCCAAATCACGCCAGAAATAGTGCCATTCGGATAAATTCCTATCCAGAAACAATTGGCTGGGTTCGCTTGTGGCAGCGGCCAGCTGCAGCTGTTTGATTACTTGTTGCGCAACAGGTGTTGCGAACAGTTGGTGACATAAGCGCAGCGCGTCCAGACTTAACGCAGCCAGTTGCTTGCTAACAGCTTTTTCCACAAGGCTCTGCCATTCGCTGGCAGACAGCGACTGACTGAGCAGGTGAATGTCGTACAGCCATACCAGTCGTTCTTCATTGGGATGATGCCCGAGCCGATGCACAGCTGCTATCAGGATACTGTCCACTGGGCAGGGTATTTTTATCTGTGGCGCCACAGCTGGCAGTGGGTGCGCCTGGAGCAACAGATTATCGACGTCGAACGCTCGCGCAAGAATCTTGCGGTTACTGATATGCCAGTGCAAATCAATATTTATAGTACTTTGTCCGGCAAGTGCTTTGCCGAAAGTTGCCTGATAGTGGATGTGTTCAGCATCGATGGCGAACAATTTCTGGTATCCCAGCTGGTCAAACACCTTGGTAAACTGATCCAGCTGTGATTTGTCGATCAGGCAATCGCTATCAGAGCGTGGTCGCAGCCACGGTTGCGGGTAACAGGAGTAGGCGAGGGCGGAACCCTTGAATAGTATGATGCGGTCCAGGCCGGCACTTTCAAATGCAGCGAACAATTCTGCCAGCGCCCGTGTTTTGAGCAGCTCATTGGCCGCCATCATTGCCTTGCGTTGTTCCAGTTGCCTGTGCAAGGTGCTAGGCAGTAAATTCCGCTCATGCACCAGCAACGTAATGCCATGGTAGTCGAGTTTTTCGAGCAGGCCATCGCTCTCAGTGGCTGCTGTTGCTTTTGACACGGCCCGTTCGCTGCCGACAAGCAAGTCAGCCAGCGTTTCCAATTGCCGGGTGCAGGGTGCCTGCGTTGAGGCCACTAGATTTTTGTCTCTGTCACCAGCAAGCGCTGCTCGATTAGCTGGTCCATGAGATCCTCCATATCCTTCTGAACTTGCTCAACATCAATCTGGTAGTTTTGCGCCATTAGCTTGCAGGAATGTTCTACCGACTTACCGTCCAGCAGCGCC
>JAHHOC010000024.1 GCA_018677115.1 Arenicella sp.
CATCAGTATCGCCCGGACGGCCACCACCGCCCTCTGTGTACATGATAACCGGCAACTTCTGATCAGTTGCCACGGCCAGAATACGGTCCAGTTTTTGATGATGAAAAAATCCCTGTGTGCCGGCGAGCACTGAGTAATCATTAATCACAATGGCGGCGCGGCAATCCTCGTGCTCAAACAGGTCGCCATTGATGCTACCCACTCCGGTGATGATGCCATCAGCGGCAGTGCTGGCTTGAAGGTCCTCAAAGTCTCTCCGCTGTCGCTGGGCAGCTACCGCCAACTGCCCGTATTCAACAAACGTGCCCTCGTCAACAAGGTCGTGCAGATTTTCCCGCGCAGTGCAGTAATTCTTTTTGTGGCGGCCGGTGGCCGCCTCTTCCCTGCGCTCATCCAGGCTCATTGCCCGCCGATGCCGGAATTCATTCAGCAGTTCTGCTTTGATACCGGACTGCGGTGATTCTCTTACATTGACAGCATTTGAGTCCTGCTGGCTAACACCCGCCTGATAGGAAAACAATGCGGCGCCCTGGTCTACCGTATCACCGGCCTTCACCCACAATTCTTCGATGACGCCCGAAGTTGTGATCGATACCGGCACGTGCACCTTCATCGATTCCAGTGTCAGCACCGCCTGGCCCGCTTCCACCTTGCTGCCTGAAGAGCCAGCTACTTCGAATACAGTACCGGCCAACGGCGCGCAAACAATATCAGGCTTGGACACAGGGCTTCTCGATTGTTACTGCCGTATTGCTGCGATTATCCGGCGGGTCGATAACGCTGCCAGTAACGATCGCGTAGACGTATTGCTCGGCTCTGCAAGGAGTACCGCTTGCCATTCACTATCACCACTTCAGCGCTGGAACTAAGCTCCAGGGGATCGCCCGACCAGATTACCAGGCTGGCATCATTGCCCACTTTAATCTCGCCATAGCCTTTAATACCAAATACGCTTGCCGGATTACTGGTTATTGCTGCAATGGCAGCCATGTAGGGCAAGCCGTTGGCCACCGCATTGCCCGCTGACTGACGCACCAGGAAGGCATTGTGTGTATTCTGCCAACCCATGCCGGTAAACAGCAAAGTCACACCCGCGTCATGCAGTAGCTTAGCGTTATCCAACCGTGCGCCGATAGCTTCATATGACGTCGGCAGATTATAAATAGGATCAAGGATGATTGGCACTTTCTGCGCAGCCAGTTTTTCTGCAACACGCCACGCCTCGGCGGCGCCTGAAATAATCAGCTTCAGCTTGTATTTTTTTGCAAACAGCAGCAACTTTTCGATATCACTGGCACGCGAAACATGCACGATAAGCGGCATCTCACCGGCAATTACCGGCCCCAGGGCCTCAAGATCATGGCGAGACAATGCGTAATCACGACGGTTGCCACGGTCAAAGTTATCCCGGTTCGCACGATAATCACGTGCGTCTTCAATTGCCTCGCGCAGTATCGCCATAGCGGCAGCGCGGGAACCACCAGCCAACTCACTGCCCTTTTCACCCAGCATAACGACCATCCCGGCGGCGGCCTCAATCACTGTATCTTCGTCGACCAATTTAATCACCGCCGCCGTACCGGCGAACAGGCCATTGCCACTTTCCGGTTGGACCAGTGCGTGCGTTAAACCAAGCGAACGGTTATGCGGTATGACCGTACTGCTGCCGTTAATCGCATCCGCCACCCGCAATGACGCAGTGATGCGATCATTCTCCGCGTAGGAATCACGTGTGCCATCCACTGCATTTATTTCGGTCAAACCAATTGCGGTTTCAGCATTAAAAAACCCCGGCGCCACGGTCTTACCGCTGGCTTCAATTACTTCTGCGCCGGCAGGCACGCTAAGATCATTACCGATACCTGCTATCTTGCCATCGCGCACTAAAATATCCTGCGGAGTGGGGTCCCCGTCAAAACCGATGCTGACGATTGTTGCATTTTCAATCAATAGAGTTTGCGCGGACACAAACCCCATGTGTAACAACGCTAAAATCAGTAGCAGAAACTTCATGGCCGATCCTCTTCGGGGTGCAGAATCCCCAGATTAAAATCCGCTGTCGGCCGGATTCCGGGCTGAGCCCTGTCAAAATGCAGAACACCGTCGATCCAGACTTTGTCGGCTTTGCTATACACACTGAATGGATCCCCATTCCATAACACCATATCAGCATTTTTGCCGATCTCTAATGTCCCGATCAGGTGATCAAGGCCGATCGACTTGGCCGGATTTAAGG
>JAHHOC010000025.1 GCA_018677115.1 Arenicella sp.
ATGCCGAGGAGGTGAGCCATATGTTGTTTGGCAGTGGATACCGTTCGTTGTTGTTTGCTACTCACCCACCGTTGCCAAAGCGTATTGCGCGGATCGAGAAGCACTTCGACGAAAACGAGATTGCAAAACTGGCCAAGAAACTTAAAGCCCAGGAACAACGAGAGCATATTCAGGCAGAGCAGGCTGAGCGGGAATTCGCCGAGGGCTCCGGTGCCAGCAACAAAGAGGGTATTTTCAATGTTGAGGCAATGATCGACAACATTGGTAACCCTGAATTTGAACGCATTCTGGCAGCCGCTATATTGGCGGCAGAACTACCGTCGGGACTGAGTTCTGCGGCGCGAAGTCTGGAA
Source organism: Arenicella sp. (assembly GCA_018677115.1). Lineage (GTDB taxonomy): Bacteria > Pseudomonadota > Gammaproteobacteria > Arenicellales > Arenicellaceae > Arenicella. The sequence continues at coordinate 354 of JAHHOC010000025.1, forward strand.
TGGGCGCCGGAAATATTGTTTTATTGCCTGCTGGACGATGATGACCAGATCCGTGATAAGCAGATGATGGCGGTTTTACGCCATATGGGGGACATCAGCGAAGCAAAATTATCGCACCTGGTCGATGCCAACAGCCCGATCACCCCGGAGCAACGCCTGCCGCTGCTGGAGATTTGTTTTCCTGCTTTAAAACGCAGGCCCGTGGCGGAGATTGAAAAAATACTGGCGATGATTAATTACCTAGTTACCTTTGATAGAACGATCGACTCCTTTGAGTACCTACTGTCCAGAATGGTGGCGCAGCACCTGCGCGAAGCCAATAATCCCAGCGCCAGTGTTTTGCATGGGCGTAAGAAACTGGACGATCATGCGCAGGATCTGTCAACGGTGATTTCCATAGTTGCCAGTCATGGACAGCCAACCGATGGTGGCGCAGGTCTGCAAATGGCGCAAAGGGCGTTCAAAGCCGGCATGAATGCGGTCGACATACACCACACCAATTTGAGCTTCCATGATGATTGGCAGCAGTCGCTGGACAAGGCGTTGCAGAATCTGGACCGCTTGCGTCCAGAGGACAAAAACCAGGTGGTGAAGGCGCTGGCCACCACGGTTGCAGACGATAAAAAACTGGTATCCGCAGAGCATGAGATGATGAGGGTGGTTTGCTCATTGCTGCATGTGCCTTTGCCGATACTCCGGCAGGCAGAGAACTAACCGCTATTTTTCTACCTAATGTCGTTTACCGCGCGCGGTGACCTGCCGCATAATTTGATCACGGAGGAATGACCAGAGGGATTTGTGTTTTATTGTATGTTGCTTTACGTAGTATTGGTTAGCTGGACTGTATTCGTTAGCGGTTTTTGATGCGGGCTCGCTAATAAAAATAACCGTTATCGGAGATTTACTATGAACATGTCACAAATCGGTCGTTATATTTTCCTTGCAGGGGTACTCATTGCCGTGGTCACTGGCCTCGCCGGTGATTTTGGCATTCCGAACCTGGGCACTATTCTGGTGGTGCTTGGCGCGATCACCGGGTTTCTCAATGTCAGTGGTGCCGAATCGCGCACATTCCTGATTGCCGGTATTGCTTTTCTGGCAACTGCCGGGGCGCTTAACAGTTTGCCCGCAGTCGGTGAGAGTATTGCTGGGATTGCATCCAACCTTTCAGCATTCGCGTCACCGGCGGTGTTAATCGTGGCACTGAAATCGCTATTAACTACGGTGGGTGATTAACAGACTGACCCACAACTCATAAAAAAGGCCAGCAATTGCTGGCCTTTTTTATCCTATAGTTTTACTTATCCCAACAGGGGGGCAATCACCAGGCTGACGATAGCCATAACGTTGATGAGAATATTCATTGATGGACCAGAAGTATCCTTAAATGGATCGCCTACCGTATCGCCCACCACCGTTGCTGCATGGGATTCAGAACCCTTGCCTCCGTGATTGCCGCGTTCCACGTATTTCTTGGCATTGTCCCAAGCACCACCGGCATTAGCCATAGTTAAGGCCAGCAGTACGCAGCCCAGCAGGGCGCCACCTAGCATGCCGCCTAGTGCTTCGGCACCGATACCGAAACCCACTACTGGAGGTGCAGCTACAGCTAGAACGCCAGGCAGGATCATGCGCTTCAGCGCAGCCGTGGTGGCAATGTCAACACAGCGGGCGGTATCCGGTTCGGCTGTACCTTCCAGCAGACCGGGAATTTCCTTGAACTGGCGGCGCACTTCTTTAATCATATCAAAGGCCGCTTCGCCCACCGCGGTCATGGTCAAGCTACTCACCAGGAATGGAAAGATGCCGCCGATAAACATGCCTACCAGAACTTCAGGATTATTGATCTGCAAGCTGAAGCCGGGAATCCTGAGGGTTACTGTCTCGATAAACGCAGAAATAATCGC
>JAHHOC010000026.1 GCA_018677115.1 Arenicella sp.
ACGATTATTTAATTGCGCTACATAAAGCAGTGAAAACCGAATGGCCTGAAATCGAGTTCGACCAGAACTTGAACCCTGACCTCGAAGATTTCTCTGACATGGAATTTGATACCGATAGCGGTTCAAAGGCACAACAAGTAGAAGCATAAAAATTCAGGAGGCACCAAGCCTCCTAACGCGCAAAGGAAAATACTGGGGACAGATCATGGTTTCCAGGTCGGCCGTCCGCTCCTCAATCCACGGCCGCAATATCATGCAAGGGCACTAGAGCACCCGCGTTTCCGGGCCGTCGCCGTGCAGCAGGATATCGGCATAGTCGCAACGGCCGTGACCGCGCTGGAAGATACTGTTGGCAATCAGCCAGACCTTGACAATACGCTGCGGCGGTTCGCCCATATATTGCCGGTAGTCGGCCATGAGATTGCGGCGCTCATCCTGCCACTCCCCGAGCCCCGCACCACCGCTACGCACCACCACATGGTATTCCTTGCCCTTCCAGTTGGGCAGCGGACAATCGTAGCCATAGCCTGCGGGCAGCGAAGAGCTCCAGTAATAAGTAATGTCGCGGCCGTTATCGAATTCCACCGCGATACTGAGGTAATCGTGGCTGGGCACGCTGTCTTCGCGCAGCGTGATGGGCAGTTGCTCCACGCACCAACGCCAGCTGATTTCGCTGTTTTCGGTCAGCGGCAGGTCGACGGCTTTTTGCAGAATGCCCACATCCCCGTGGGTGTGGCAGTGAATGCAGGCTCCTTGTTCACCGTGCTGGTGCTGGTAGATTTCCGCCGGCCCCAGGTGCCAGAGATACTCCCAGCCCGGCGGCGGCGCCAGTGACGCGGCCAGGCGCTCCTGCTCCGCAGCCAGCAGGCCGGCCGCACCCGATGCCTGCAGCTGGCGCAATCCCTCTTCGGCGCTGCCCGCCCACTTGATAACCAGTATTCTGACCTCGCCGCTGACATCGGCATAGACTGCATCATCCTGCAGGCGCCCACCGTCGGGGCTGGCCCAGTCGTTGGGGAAGTAATTGCCAAAGCGCAATTCTCCTGCGCGGTCTGCGGTGAATGAGTGGCTGGTGCGGGTGCCGCGAAATACCTCTCCGCTGTCGCCCACCTGGCACCAAACCTGCAACTGGGGGCTGACATAGATATCCAGCAAACGGTTGGCGTAGACGCGGCCCGCCAGGAAATAGCTCACCTGGTCGCCCGGTGACAGCTGAATGCCGGATCCGGACCACGGCGGTTGCGTTGCCGGCATGCTCACGCAGGCGGATTCACGAATGACCCCGGCAGGCGCGGCGTCGATGAGCGCTTGCAGCTCCTGTTCAAAAACCCCGAGGTTGGGTGGCGACTCGATATCCGCGCGCAGGCGCCGGCCCAGTGATTTCGCCAGCAGTTTTCCCGCCACGCTAAGGTCCGTCAGTGCTCCGGCCATAGTCTGTTCTCATTTATTGTCAGGGATTCAATAGCGTACCAAATAATTTCCGTTGACCATGGGTACATTTTTGGGGACATGTCACAAATTAATAGGCCCTGACCCCGATTATTCCCAACTACTGTAACTGCAGCTCAAGCATCACTTCCGCCAGCACGGACAACACCCACACGGTGGGTGGGATCAGCGCATAAAACACCAGCCGGGCCATTTTTCGGTGCATCGGCCATTCCCACAGACCGTCAAGATAGCTTAGGTAGCTGAGCAGTTCCGTGGTGCTGAAGTGGTCGCTGTTGCTGACAATCGCCAATTCACCATTGTTGACCGGTTTGCCCTGTAATCCCAATGTGGCGATTGACCGATCGCGCTCCTTGGCCTCGATAATTTTGTTACGTGTTTTAAGGATCGGCGTAAACAACAGGATCACCAAAATGCTGATCAAACCCGCCCCCGCCAGAATGCGTAAAAACTCATAGGGGTTTGGGTCACGCAATAACACCAGTGCGACCACATACATCGACACCACGCAGGCTTCCACGGCAATCCAGCGCACGAACCCGCTCGACAACACGCTTAAGTCATCGACATGCAACAGGTCGATCTCCAGCTCCTTGTCGATAAACGATATTTGCCAGCGCCGATCACGAATGATCATTGAGATCAGGTGATAGA
>JAHHOC010000436.1 GCA_018677115.1 Arenicella sp.
GTTCAGGGCTGCCTTGGCGGCAATGCCTGCGCGGTAGACCTGCGCCGAAGTCGCCAGCGGAATCCTGCCTTTATAAACCAGCGGGTCCTTGGCGATGGCTTCCTGTACGGTTCGATCGGCTGAAATAAGGTCGATATTCATTTCATGGATGGTGAACAGGTTACTCAGCCGCCATGCCTTCTCAAACAGAAACCGTGAAATCGGAGCCACTGCTTTACTCAGCCCCAGTTGCCACCGGGGCACATTATGACCCACGTCAAAGCCTGTACTGATTCCGATCACCCCGGCAACTAAAGGCTTGAATTTCTCGTCGTGCTGCAGCGCTTCGGCACTCAGAATCATCAAAGCCGCGCCAAACGAATAGCCCATCAGAATGACCTGCTCAGCGTCATCCGCGCGGCGATGAACCAGATCCTGGATTTCATCTACGATTTGCTGATAGGGTGGCACCAGGCAGTGGCGGGTGCGGGAATCCTCGCCATGGCCCGGCAGTTCCAAGGAAATGACTCGAACCCCAACATTCTTCACCATGTGCTGCAACGCGGCTTTTTGTGCCAGGCCATGACCACGGAGCCCATGCAGAAAGAACAGCACAGTATCTTTGGCTCCTATTTCAAACGCTTTCATTAAGCTGGATTTGGGCTAGGCCGCTACCGCATCCTTACGCCGCAAGTAGTCATCATAATTACCGACGAAGCGATCAATGCTGCGTCCGTCAATTTCAAAAATCTGGGTAGCCAGGCTGCTCACGAACTCCCGATCATGACTCACGAAAATTAGAGTTCCGTGGTAATTCTCCAACGCCAGGTTCAATGACTCAATGGATTCCATATCAAGATGATTGGTGGGCTCATCCATGATGATCACGTTGGGCCGTTGCATCATTATCCTGCCGAATAACATGCGCCCCTTCTCGCCGCCTGACAATACCCTGACCTGCTTGTTGATGTCATTTTTTGAAAACAGCAACTGTCCGAGAACACCACGGACAAACTGTTCATCCTCAGCGTCTTTACGCCATTGATACATCCAGTCATAAACCGTCATATCCACATCAAATTGATCCGCGTGATCCTGCGCGTAGTAACCTATCTCGGCATTTTCTGACCATTTTACCGTGCCCTGCGTCGGTGGCAAATCTCCGGTTAAATTGCGGATCAGACTGGTCTTGCCAGCGCCATTCTGGCCGATTATGGCGAGCCGTTCGCCTACCTCTAAATTAAAACTCTGGTTTTCGAACAGAGGTTCTTCATAGCACATCGACAATCCTTCTACCTCAAGGGCATTTCGAAACAACTTTTTATCCTGCTTGAAACGGATATACGGATTCACGCGACTGGAAGGCTTTATTTCCTCCAGCTTTATTTTCTCAATCTGTTTGGCTCTGGACGTTGCCTGCCTTGCCTTTGAGGCGTTGGCCGAGAAGCGGCTGACAAAGGTCTGCAGCTCAGCAATCTGCGCCTTTTTCCTGGCATTTTCAGAAAGCATCCTCTCGCGTGCCTGAGTCGCTGCAGTCATGTATTCATCGTAATTGCCCGGAAACAGCGCAATATCCCCGTAGTCCAGATCAGCCATATGAGTACATACCGCATTCAGGAAATGGCGGTCATGGGAGATAATTATCATGGTACTGCGGCGCTCGCGAAGTATTTTCTCCAGCCAGCGGATGGTGTGGATATCCAGATTGTTGGTTGGCTCATCGAGAAGCAGTATATCCGGATCCGAGAACAAAGCCTGCGCCAACAATACCCGTAACTTCCACCCAGGCGCAACCTTACTCATCGGACCAAAATGCTGCTCAAGTGGAATCCCCACTCCCATCAGCAATTCCCCGGCCCGGGATTCGGCGGTATAGCCGTCCAGTTCAGCAAATTCGATTTCCAGTTCCGACACCTTTATCCCTTCCTGTTCCGACATCTCCGCTAATCCGTATAGTCTGTCGCGCTCCTGTTTGATCTTCCACAGCTCTGGGTAACCCATAACAACGGTATCGATCACCGAATACTCTTCAAAGGCAAACTGATCCTGATTTAATTTTCCGATGCGATCGCCCGGGGTCACCGACACACTTCCGCTGGTGGGACTGAGCGAGCCATCCAGTATTCCCAGGAAAGTCGACTTGCCGCTACCATTGGCGCCTATCAACCCGTAGCGGTTGGCATCACCAAAAT
>JAHHOC010000031.1 GCA_018677115.1 Arenicella sp.
GGCTATGTCACTCCGTTCGCCGCCAAGGGACGATACTCCCTGACCGGTTGGCTGCGCGATGATCCGATGGTAGTCAGAGAAGACCTGGGGGATGATTGAGCGATACTGACCTGATCCAGCAGGCAGATGAGGCCTTCGCCAACAGGGACAATGTACATGGCCTTGACCTGCTGCGCCGACACGTCGAACTCAATCCAAAGGACGCTGCTACCTGGCATCGATTAGCCAATATCGAAGAGCAGATCGGCGACTGGAGCAAAGCTGGCAAGGCGCACTATCATTGTATCGAGGCCGCGCCCACCAACCCACTGGCCTATATCTATGCAGGTCACTGGTTGCAAAAACAAGGGCAGCCCGATGCAGCGGCAGCGGCATATTCACTGGCGCAGGAGATCGACCCTGGCAGTCTCGAATTGTGGCGGTCAGGCAATACTGCGCAACCAACTGCGATGCGCTGCAGGGAAGCTAATCGCCATTTGCGCCAATTTATGAGCCAACAGCATCGTGACCTGTTTACGGATAACGATAGCAATTCGCGCATCGCACGAGCGGTATGGGTAAGAACGCATGATCAGCCCCTGACCCACGTGCGGCCGGATTTTTCACCTGCGCTGTTCTTCATTCCTGATCTGCAGCAAAAACCCTGGTTTGAGAGGGCCGAGTTTGAATGGGCAGCAAATCTGGAAGCGCATGCTGATGTAATCCGGCAGGAGTTACATACAGCATTGCAGCAATCGCCACAAGCTCTGGGCATCCGGCCCTACTTGCCGGAGGGCATGCAGGTAGAGGGCAAGATGGCAGCTTTGGTGGGTTCCGACAACTGGTCGGCAATTGATCTTTATCGGGATGACGTGATCAATGAGCCCGCCGCCAGCCTGTTTCCGCAAACGCTCGAATTGATTGATGAACTGCCCACTTACGGTCTACAACAACAGCCGTCTGAGGTGTTTTTTTCCATGCTCCAGCCACAATGGTCAATTGATAATCATTATGGATTGTCCAATCACAGCCTGACCTGCCATATTGGTTTGGATGTGCCGGATGAGTGCTACATTGAAGTAGCCGGCGAGCGGCGGTGCTGGCAGCATGACAAGCTGTTGGCGTTTGATGATAGCTACCTGCACTCGGCGCACAATCAAAGCGATGAGCGACGTATTGTGCTTATATTCTCAGTCTGGCATCCCTCGCTAAACGAGCAGGAACGAACCGATATACAAAATGCGTTTAAACTGCGGGCGCGGTGGATGAAATCACGCCGCGATAAATTACATCAACTTCTGCCAGGCACCTAGTCAGGCTGATCGCCAAGCTCGGGTAGAAATTTCTCGTACACCTGCCAGCGAGCTATACGCCCAGTAGTGACGGGTTGCCGCACAGCCATTTCGCTGAAAGTAAAACTCTCACTCAAGGTCTGGTGAAAATCGAGGTATTCGGGCCGCCACTTGAGGCCGCAAAACTCGACCAATTGTTGCGCGTAGTATTCCGGTTGGCGGACCAGGTTCTCATATTGCACATCGAGTATCTGCGGAGAATGCATGGCGCTCCAATGTGCCATCAGTCGCTCTGCCTGATGGTAGTAATGTTTACAGGCCTGCAGGTCACAGGCGTAATTGTGATCCAGCGGAAACGGCTGTGAATAGACTGACAGGCACAGGTCCTCCAATCCACGGTGCAACTGGATATCTTTGCTTCCGGAAACAATTTCAGGATCAATCCCACATTGTGAAAATTAGCCGGCAGCTTGTCAGTTAAAACCGAACTGCAGTCCTCAGGGGCCTTATCAAGGTAGGCCGAGCGAAGGCCCTGCCATTGATCGACAGTCATTTTGGCAGGAGGCGGCAGCTGTGCCAGCTCGACTCGCTTACGATACTCAGTCGCCACTAGTTGCATGCCCTCCAGCTCACCCCCGGTGGTGACCTGATCTGCTTGCCCGAGTATGCGTTCAACCAGCGTGGTTCCACTGCGCGGCATGCCGACAATAAAGATTGGCCGCAGCTTGCGCTTATCTTCATTTGCCAGCGCGGTGGGCAACTCCAGAACATCCGCGTTATAACTCTCGATCAGGCCGCTGATGAACTGCTCAGTCTGCTCCGCCGAATAGGCACCACGCCTGTTGGCAAGCTGGGCTTGCTGGATTTCATTGGCTTCACGTAACGCCCCGGAGGCTGCTTGATACTGTTCCAGGCAGTCATGCGCGTGAGCCAGGGAATACCTCAGCAGGGCTTCAAAATGCTGGTTTGGCCTCGGCTCAGCCGGCGGCTGGGCAAGCATCGCCTGCAATTCGGCAACCAGCGCTTCGAGTTGCTCAGCCGGGGCCAGTTCAGCTATGGTTAACCATGCCTGGCCATGCCGCGGAGAGCGGTCGATGGCCTCACGCGATGCATCCATGGCCACCTCATAATCACCCTTCAGGCGTGCGATTTTTGCCTTTAGGGCATGCAGCTCTGAACTATCTTCACCTTGTTCCACGGCCAGTTTTAGAGACTGTTCGCTGCGCTCGACCTGCTTGCTGAGGAGCAATAAATCGGCAAAACGCAGATAATCATTGGCCCGTGGGGTAACAGCTTTCAAATAACGCTGAAACGCCATGATGGCGATCGGATAATCGCGCAGATAACCAGCAGCCGTGGCCAATTCATTCGCTGCCCTGGCATCGTCGGGGATTTCTTCGCTGAGGCGAAACAATAATCGGACAGCTTCCTGCCAATCCCCCGCCAGACCATTGGCCCGGGCCAGGATAATCTGGTGTGCGGGTGTCAATTGAGACATTCGCGCCAGCAATTCAATAGCGCCCCGTCCTTCTCCCAGTTTGACCAACAGATCGGCGATTATCGGGCAAAAAACCGGATCCTCCCCAACGTACTGAGTGACACGCTGCAACTCAACAAGTGCAGCATAGCGGTTGCCCAGCTCTGCAAGGCATCGGGCGTAGTTATAGGCAATATCCACCGCTTCCGGCTCAAGCTCACGTGCTTTCTCGAACAGCTCCAGCGCCTCCCGGAACTGTGCCTGTTGCATAAAGCAACTCCCCAGCCCGAACAGCGCAGATGTGGACTCCGGATCCTGTTGCAATGCCTGCTGATACAAGCTGGCAGCATTGGCCCGATCATTTTTTTGCAGCGATGTTTGTGCATCGCTTAACAGTTGTTCGATATTATTGCTCAACCTGATCTCTCTCAATGGTGTTGTTCAAAGCAGCAGAAACACGCGACGTCGTGTGATGGTATGCTAGTGACTGGGTTTCAAGGCTGGATTATGTAGCATTATCGAGCTACATTTCCAGCTTTCAATGGTCTTAAATACAACTAATATACTGAGTTGAAAACACAATTAAGCCTGGCTGATCGCAATGATATTGACGATCTGCAAAAATACTTTGCACAGCACCGCCGTGTGCAGATTCCGGAGTTTCTGAGCAACGACTCAGCGCAGGCTATTTACCAGGCACTGCATACCCAGAAACAATGGAACCTGGTCTGGAATGACAACGGTAAGCATGTGGATATGGACTATGCCGGCGTCATGCAATTGCCAAGGGCCCAACTGACCGAACTGAGGCGAAAAGTGCTCAACCAGGCGGAACATGACTTCCAGTATCTTTACTCAAATATTCCACTGTACGATATCTACCGTGACAAGCTGCTACCGGGGCATTTCTTCAATGATATCTACGAGTTCATCAATTCTGCATCGGTACTGGATCTGGCGAGGTCAATTACCGGCTTTGAGCAGATTCGCTTCGCCGATGCGCAGGCCACCAGATACTCGGCCGGTCACTTTTTAACAGAACACGATGATAATGTTGAAGGCAAGGGCAGGCTGGCGGCCTACGTACTTAACCTGACACCCGAATGGCGCCCCGACTGGGGAGGTGCTTTAATGTTTCCCGAATCGTCGGGCGGATTCTGCGAAGGTTTATACCCGTGCTTTAATGCACTGAATATTTTTGCTGTGCCGCAGCGGCACCTGGTCTCAATGGTGAGCTCGTTCGCCACCAAACATCGATATTCAATTACCGGCTGGCTGCGTACGCGCGAATAACTGATTGACGGCCTGCATGGCCGACATCGTCTGAGGGTTTAATCACCTGGCCGGATTCCCTTTAGCTTCCAGCAAAGCAGATACGATGACAGCTGCAGCTGAATTGCGAAAGGCTCAAAATCCACTGATATGCCGGCTTCTTTCATAGCCCCTGCAAACTGGCTCAGTGAATGCTCTGTTTGGGCAGCAGCTAACATCTGGCATAGACGCCGGTACTCCGACCTGACCCGCAGGTCCATGCTCGCAGCCAGTTTCACCGCTTGGGGGTAATCGCTGTTAATCAGGGAAATTACCTGCTCAATGC
>JAHHOC010000043.1 GCA_018677115.1 Arenicella sp.
CTGCTGGATGTCAGTATGCCTGGAGGTGGTATCGAAACCGCGGACCTGATTAGCAAGCGCGTGCCGATTGTGAAGATCATTATGCTGACTGTTTCCGAGCAGGAACAAGATGTTCAGGCAGCACTCAAAGCACAGGCCCGCGGCTATGTGTTAAAGGGTGTGGCATCCGAAGAATTGATACAGATATTGCAGGATATCCACCGCGGCGATTCTTACATTTCGCCAAACCTGGCAGTTAATTTACTGATGCGCAGTTCCGATGATGCGGCCCGGCAGCCATCGCCCGACGATTTTGATTTGAATGACCGTGAGCGTCAGATATTGGAAAAATTGGCCAGTGGCTTGAGCAACCGCGATATAGCAGATGATATCTGCCTCAGCGAAAAAACAGTCAAGCATTACATGACGAACATCATGCATAAATTACACGTCAGCAACCGGGTTCAGGCTGCGATCAAAGCCTGGGAGATGGGCAGAGCAGCAAAATAAAGTGGCAAAACTGGGCTGAACTGTATAATGTGTCTGCAATATCAGACTTTAGTCTGAAAAAATCGCTACCTAAGTTGATAGCAATGGCTCCCGTATCTGGGTAGCCTAATGCTAATGGTTTGGTAGGTTATATAAATCAGCTCCGTCAAATAGTTTTGGGTAGGGGTTTTGGGTGATCCCTTTTGATGGAGTCTGATTTATATATAAATCTCTTATAATAAAAAATAAAACAATAAGAAATATTAAAACCAGCGCTCGAAAGAGCGTTTTTTTATGCCTGCTGGATCTCTCCCGTGTGAATTTTGAGGCTTTGTATTAGCAGCATAATTACGCAGTGACCAGGAAGTGCTGTTGTTCCCGCCAGCCGCATGCAAGCAAAAATTGCCTTATCAACTGCCTCGCACCGCGCGCGCTGACCGCTACCAGCACCATCGTGGTCGACGAAGGTTTGGGTAAGGCTGCTTTGGCGAGGTCGACCACTTGTACCGGTTTGTTGCGCTTCAGGCGGTCGACGAGTTTCGGGTTAATATCAATGAACCCGTTGACGGTCAGACCCTCTGTCATAAGATAATCATGCAGTTTTAACCCGGTTTTGCCAGCGCCCCATATCGTTGTGTCCTTGTAGCTATGCCGCTGCAGGTAACGGGATAAATAATGTGCTTTGCACTGCAGGAACTGTTGCTTGGCATAGCGGCGGTCGGAGCGCGACAGTCGTTGGGGATGGTCTCTCCATTGCAGTAGTAATTGGTCCTCCGGCTTACCGAATTTCATTCCTGCCAGCAGTGCCCGACACCACAAGTCGTAGTCTTCCGGCCAGCTCCTGTCAGCGTACCCACCCAACCGGGTAATAACAGATTGGCGATACATGGCTGTTGGGTGAGGAATTGCGCTTTCGACAAAGAACTCGCGTTCAATTGACTGGTGGTCGCACAATGAATTAATCCAGTGCTGATAAAGTTGATATCCTTGCTGGGTGTTTTGGTCGCCATCACGAAATACCTGTACACACGAACCGCAAATATCGACCTGTGGGTTACTTAACATGTAATCAAGTTGAACCGTGAGTCTTTGTGGTTCAGCGATATCATCGCAATCCATTCTTGCAATAAAAGGATATTTTGCTTTTTCCAGTCCATGATTGAGAGCACTAACTATGCCGCGAGCTGGCGAAGCCGTGACCACAATACGGGGGTCTGAGGGCAGCGCCCGCAGCGCATTATCGGTGCTATGATCATCAACAATAACAAGTTCGAGCAACACATCAGATTGTTGCAGAATTGAATTTACAGCATAGCTCAGGTATTGACCGCCATTATGCACCGGCATCAACACGCTTATGCCGGGTCGCTGATTAATGGATTTGTTCAATCAGCTCAGGGTTCCGCCACAGCTGCTGCCGGCACCTGCAGTACAACCGAAACAGTGGCGATTAGTGGCAATTGGTGAACCTTTGACGTCGCCAACTTCAATATCCCACAGATATTTTGGCTGGTCTCCAGCAAAAGGGATTTCCAGCATCTGGTTGAAATCGCAGTCATACACGCGACCTTGCCAGTCGAGATTGACTAAAAACCGGCACATCAGGCCAGCGATATTTTCGGGGTTGAAGTTATCCACCAGCAATTGCTGGTATTCGTCCAGTTGCCCATCACGCTGCAGTGAGTGGGCAAAGCGATTGATTGGAATATTGGTAATAGCTAGCAGGTTGCTGAATCTGATATCGAAGTTATCAGCCAGCATGGTGCGATAGTCCTGTTCCAGCGACGCCTGTGCTGGTGGCAAAAATGCGCCGCCCGGATTGTATACCAGGTCGAGGGTCAAACCATCTTTCACGCCATAACCCAGCGAATTCAGCAGTTGCAGACCGGCGATGCTCTTGTCAAAGACGCCCTTACCACGCTGTGCGTCGACATTATCC
>JAHHOC010000051.1 GCA_018677115.1 Arenicella sp.
GTTCAATGGATATGGCCGGGCAAAATACCGACCAGGCCACTCAATCATCCAAACCGGGGCTGCTTGAAAAGGCCCTGGCCTGGTACGTCGGCAGGCAGTCCAGAAAGGCCTCAAAGTAACAAACCAAAATACGGTACCGGTAGACTTTGAGCAAAGTTCCCAGGAACGGCTGGAAGGTGTCTAGAGTAATGGTGGCGATTCAGGCCCTGGATTATCCGCTAATCTGATTTCACATTGAAAACTCGACCGTTGCGCCACCACCTAATGGGATGGCAAGTGCTGCCCATAGCATGGTTAAAATAAGGCCGGTTCCCATCATCCATAGTGAATACGGAATCATTACTGCTGTCAGGCTTCCAATGCCGAAGTCAGACTGCCAGCGCCGGGCAAATGTAAGTACTAACGGGAAGTAGAAATTTAGTGGCGTGATAACGTTGGTAGCACCATCTCCGACACGGTATGCCGCTGTCGCCATTTCCGGGCTGACCCCGGATAACATCAGCATTGGCACGATTACTGGCGCTAAAAATGCCCACTTGGCACTTGCGGAGCCAATAAATAAATTCAATAGACCGGCAAAAACTACCATCACACCAAGCACTGCAAAAATCGGTAAATTAGAGGCTTCGATCACAGCAGCGCCTTTAATAGCGAAGATCAAGCCCAGGTTTGACCAGTTAAATGCCACGACAAAATGCGCAGCCGCAAAGACCAGAACCATGTAGTAGCCCATGTCTTTCATTGCTTCAGTCATCATGCCCACGATGTCTGCATGGCCTTTTACCGTACCCACCGCGGCTCCGTAGGCCCAACCGGTGGCGATAAAGAGCACTAGAAAGAAGGCAATAAGCGATTGATAGAAAGGGGTAAGGCGTGCCTGAAAAGAACAATCACCTGCAGCTAGACTCGCTGCAGGACACGCGGCTTCGTTTATCAAGGGTGTGCCGGGGCCAAACAATAGCGCAGCCCAGGCGGCCATAACCAGCAGCATAGCCAGGCCAGCACGTTTTAAACCGGCACGTTCAGTGTCGGAGATAGTTGTTTGAACGCCCTCTTCTGCCGCCTCCTGACTGGTATTCGTGCCAGGGTCATTCCATTTTCCCAGTTTTGGCTCTATCACCTTATCAGTGACATACCAAATCACTGGCACGTACACGAACAGCATGGCGGCAATAAAGTACCAGTTGCCGGCGATGTTCACGGGATAGCCTTCAACCAGAATACTCGCTGCCTCGCTGGTGATGCCTAACAACAAGGCATCCAGCTGGCCCATCAATAAATTCGCCGAGAAACCACCCGACACACCGGCAAATGTAGTCGCAATCCCAAGAATTGGGTGGCGGCCTGCTGCCGCATAGATAATGGCACCTAGCGGGATCAGCACGACATACGCTGCATCAGCGGCAAGGTTCCCCATCATCGCAATGAGCGCCACTAATGGCGTTAACAGGTACGTTGGGGCATTAGTGACTGCGGCTCGCATTGCAGTACCAAATAAGCCGGTACGTTCAGCAACCCCAGCGCCCAGCATCACCGTGAGCACCATACCCAGGGGATGGAAGTGAGTGAACGTTTTAGGCATTTCCACCAACAAACGCTGCAGGTTTGATGGCGATAAAATACTCTGCGCAGTTATAACGCCATCTGTGCCTATTCCGAATCGAGCTTTTTGCGCATCTGGCATACCCGCTAATATTTCCGGGCTGAGTGTCTCGCTCAGGCCAAATAAGGCAGTGAGGGCGGAGATTGCTACCACCCCGAGGAATAGATAGACAAAGAGAAAAACAGGGTCTGGCAGCGCATTACCGGTGCGTTCTATCCAACCGAGAATCCCTTTTTGTGGGCGAGGGTCAGCAATATTTGGGTTACTCATTGACGTTTGATAATCAGGGTTATTTTCATAATAGATATACTTCAGATCTCAAGTTAAATAAAAGGGGTCGGGGCCGAATTAAGTTAAGAAAAATCGGCTCTGGTCCAATTAATTTTCAGCAAACCGCATCGTGCGCACCGAAAATGACTGCGGCGCCTCGTTCAAGAGAATAAAACCGAGCGCCCGTAACATTTTCAGGTCGGCGGTCTCAAACCGGGCCAGTTCAATTTCATAGGTCTGCCATTGGTCGGTAAGTTGCAGAGCTACCCTCGATGAAGAGCCATCGCGCGGATCTTCCCAATCTTCCATGTTGATAATCACTGTTTCACCACCTTGATCCCCCTTAAGCTCGAGCACCAATTTGTCGAACTTGCTGTAGTCTCGAAACTCCGGTGATTCCAGGTTCATTCCGACCAGATACCAAAAGCCAACCCATTCGGCACCGCCTGCATAATCGATATGCAGGCTGCCATCCTGCTTTTCAAAGGATCGCAGATGAACCGGGCTATTTTGCTCCTGATCGCCGACCCTGTTATCCGTGCCAGGCGCGTAATCAACGGAATTATTGGTGCCCGGAAAATAGGCCTGAAAGGCGATTTGACCATCGACAATTACATTGGCATAACCAATGCCGCTGCGGGGATCATATATCTCCCTCAGGGCTACGCGGGTTGTATCATCAAGTTCTGTACTGCCGTTATTGACCATTGTGATCAAGGCATTGCCCAGTAGTTGCAGCCTTTCGTAATCCAGAATCAGTGGCCCGGTAGACTCAGCACGCCGGTATAGTGCCAGGGTGGTCGAATGGTTAAACAACTCTGCGAAAAGCGGCTGGTGCGACACAAACTCCGGCTCAGGCATCAATGCTGGATCCGCAACGGCCCAACGACTCAGGCCAGATGGCCAGCGGGCCAACACCTGCAGCCACAAACTGGTTACAAATTCATTGTGGCTGCGTTCTGCGCTCAGGATACGATCAGCCGTATCATAATAGTCGTAGAGCAGTGCCTCGAAATCCGTGCCCTGCAGCCGATCAAGGCTCCCGGAACTCTTCAGTGCCTCGTAGCCGCTATTCGTTGGATTAAATTGGATTAACTGTCTGGCTTGTGCGAGTGTGCGACCGGCGAATTGAACTTCGTCAGTTGTGTAGGATCCGTCGCTACTCCGGTAATAGCGCCACCTGGCGGCAAGTTCATAGGCTGATTCCCGTGCCGACCGAATATCTGCCACATCCTTCAGATCATAGCCGATATTATTGGCAACAATGCCAAGGTTATTATTGAGGATCTCTTCACGCTGTTTTTCGCTGTTCCAATTATCGATTTGCAGGGCGATAAGAATACCGACAATAACCAGCACCATTTCCCCGAGGGCGTAGCCTAAATACTTACGAAACTGGTCGTTAGCAAAATAAGAGTGTTTTAATTTTCTGACAAGCAATACCATGGGCGCGAATGCTTCCGGCTAATGACGAATAATCGATAACGTTGGGAGTATAAGAAGGACAAACGTCCTTTGCCTGGCCACTTTACCCTAAGTAATCGAAGCACGGCAATTGTTTATCGAGGGTAAGGCCACTGCTAGCGGCTCGAAATAATACCCACTCGCACCACTTCAATTTACCCCCTTGGTTTATACTCCCTGCAACGATAAAAACAGCAGGAGATAACGTGGGAATTCTGGGGAACCTGTGGTTGGGCAAGCTGCTGGCGCGCGGGCTCCCTCGCTGGTTGATCGCGGGCGGCATTGGCGTCGGCATGATATTGGTTCACACGCTGGTTGGCCGCCTGGACAATGACGATGGCTGGCTATGGAATGTCACAGACTCGATTTACCTGGGGCTATTCGCATGGCTGATTTTGTACTGTGCCAGCCGTTCTGATCAGGATCTGCTGGATTCTTCCCTGTCGATCAGTGAGCAAGCGTGGAGTGCTCGCCCGCACTCACTGCGGGATGCTCGAATTGAAACCGCGGTGGCGCTCTTTATAGGCGTCTTGATTGCCGGCTTCTCCTGGTTTATTGAAATTGTTGACCCGGACATCACCGCCGTCCGTTCTCAGGGCGAGCGGATCGCCATATTTGTTCGCTGGATTATTGACAGTATGCTGTTCTATCACCTGATC
>JAHHOC010000072.1 GCA_018677115.1 Arenicella sp.
CGTCACAATGGATTGGGGAAGACAATTGCAAAGTCCGCATTGTAGCCAAGTTTGTATCGAATAACACCTCTGGCTCCAGACATGAACAATAAATCGCAGGCCCAGTAAACACCCCAATTATTGTCAATTAATTTGGTAAAACACTTGAGTTTATCGACAACCTTCCTTAAAGTCCGCGTAGCGTTTAAAACTGGAAAGATCGCCCTATGATGAGCCTGAAATACCACCAAATGAACAGCGGCATTATTAAAACAGTCATTCTTAGCCTGAGTATGATTGTCATGGCGGCCACGCCGGTTGCAAACGCGGGCGACGGCGCGCGGGGTGAAAAATTAGCTCAGACATGTTTAGGATGCCACGGTGCTCCCGGTCTGCGTAACCCGGGCCCGGTATATAATGTGCCAATGATCGGTGGACAGCACCAAGACTATATTGTCGCAGCGCTGCAGGCTTACCGGAGCAAACAACGGGGACACGGCACCATGCAGGCGGCGGCAGCCAACTTGTCCGATCAGGATATGGCTGATATAGGTGCTTATTTCCAGCAAATGGCGGGTAATACCCGACCCAGCCGAGTCGACCCCGAGCAGGCTAAGGCTGGCCAACAGGAGTCGGCAATATGCCAGTCCTGCCACGGTCCAACAGGTGATGGCGAAAACACAGCCTATCCTAAATTAGCCGGGCAATATGAAAATTACCTCGTGCAGGCGTTAAAGGATTACCGCTCTGGCGAGCGCAACAATGCAATCATGGCAGGCTTTGCCGCGCCGCTTAGAATTGGCCAGATAGAAAAATTGGCTGCCTGGTTTGCCAGTCAGGATGGTGGCCTGTCTGCGCCGCAGAGTAATATTTTTAAAAAATAGAGTCTGTTCAGTACACTGCGGTTAGAGAACCGGGCAACATTGTGGGCGTTTATTTGACAATTGTGTGATTTGATAATCTCGCCTGTGACTAAAACTTAAATTGACAAACCGCCGCCGACTTTTAGAATAAGCGGTTTATACAAGAAAAAAGACTAAGACTCACTTTAATACCCCGGAGATTCCATGACAATTTTGAAACCAACCATTTTCCTGCCTCTGATATAGCTGGCCATAAGTGGCCCGGCCATGAGTGAACAAACAGATCTAGAAATGGCAGAGTCGGAACCTACAGCAGCCATCGAGAAATGTGGTGATATGCCTGCCGCACCGATCATTCCCGATGGCAATGTAGCCAGTGAAGACGAACTGGTTGCGGCACAGAAAGCGATGAAAATGTTTCAGGGAAGCCTCGGGAGTTACCGCGAATGCCTCGACGCTGAGGGCGCCGCAATCGATAGCGAGTCTGAAGATGATGAGGCAAAAGCCACCCTGATACTCGAGAATTACAATAATTCAGTCGAAGCCGAGGAAAAGATCGCGCAAGAATTTAACACTGCGGTGAGAGCATTTAAGGCACGCCAACAGTAAGGCTAGATATATATAAACTAAAAAGGCGGCCACAGGCCGCCTTTTTAGTTTTTGTCTTGTGGGCAGCAATATATTAACCAAGTGCATTTCTCACCAACTGATGCTGCTCACGTAACTTCGGCGGCAACCTATCTCCAAAGCTGTCAAGGTAATCGCCAAATTCATCCATCTCGCTGCGCCATTGTTCTTCGTTAATTGACAACAGGGACTTCCACGCAGCAGGATCAAGTTCTAAATCTGCCACATCCAGATCGCCTTCATCAGGCAAATACCCAATGGGTGTTTCCCTGGCGCCTACATTGTCATCGCAGCGCTGAATGATCCATTGCAACACTCTCAGGTTTTCGCTGAATCCGGGCCACAGATAATTGCCATTTTGATCCTGGCGAAACCAATTCACGTGAAATATCTTCGGTAGCGTGCGGGTGCGTTCCGCAAAACTCAGCCAATGCGACCAATAATCGGCAAAGTTATAACCACAAAAGGGTTTCATCGCCATCGGGTCACGCCTGACGACACCAATCTCACCGGTCGCAGCGGCAGTGGTTTCTGAAGCGACTCCAGCGCCGATTAACACCCCGTGTTCCCATGATTTTGCCTGATACACAAGAGGTGCAAGTTCGCGGCGACGGCCACCAAATACAATTGCGGAAATTGGCACACCCTGTGGCGCTTCCGCCAACGAGGAGTAGGCCCTATTTTCAGTTGCAGAAACGGTGAAACGGGAATTGGGATGCGCGGCCGGGCCACCTTTTTCGGCAAAATCGTCGCCTTTCCAGTCTATAGTCGGCGCACCGTCTTGCTTTCCTTCCCACCAGGGTTGATGGTCCGAAGTTTGACCTACATTTGTGAAAATCGTATTGCGCTTGATCATTTCATAAGCATTACGATTAGTTTTTTCGTTAGTGCCCGGAACCACGCCGAAGTATCCAGCTTCGGGGTTAATTGCCCTTAACTGCCCCTGATTATCGATATGCAACCATGCGATATCGTCACCCAGAGTCCAAATCTTCCAATCTTTAAAGCGCTCTGGAGGAATCAGCATTGCCAGATTTGTCTTGCCGCAGGCAGAGGGGAAAGCAGCCACAATATAATGAGTTTCTCCTGTAGGGCTTTCCAAACCGAGGATCAGCATATGTTCAGCGAGCCAGCCTTCTTGTTTTGCCTGCCAACTGGCGATGCGCAACGCATGGCACTTTTTACCCAGTAGCGCATTACCGCCATAGCCAGATCCATAACTCATGATGCTGAGCTCTTCAGGGAAATGCATGATGAAGCGGCGCTCGGGATCTAACTCACCAACAGAATGCAAGCCCCTGACAAATCCGCCCTCACGTTCAATTCGGGAAAGTGCTTCAGCGCCCATGCGGGTCATCAATTTCATATTAACCACTACATAAGGGCTGTCGGTTATTTCCACTCCGCAGCGCGAGTATGGAGACTCGACCGGCCCCATACAATATGGCACGACATACATCGTGCGACCTTGCATGCAACCTGCATACAACTCCTGCATCTGTTGTTTTGCCTGATCAATTTGCATCCAATTGTTGTTTTCGCCGGCATCTTTTTCGTCAGCAGTACAAATGAAAGTAAGGTGCTCAACGCGTGCTACGTCCTGTGGATCGGACAAGTGCAGGTAGCAGTT
>JAHHOC010000122.1 GCA_018677115.1 Arenicella sp.
ATTAGCGGGTATCGCGTCCTGCGGATTCAGTACAAATGCCTCATCACCCAAGCAGTTGACCACTACCTTTCCATTATTGGCAACCATCGGCCAGCAGAACTCGGTGCTTTCCACTTCGTAGGGTTGAAATCCACAAACACTAGATGCTCGATCCACACAACTATCATCCCAGTCGGTATTGCAGCAAGAAGGATTATCGGCGCAAACCGTCAATTGACAGGTTGGATTACTGCATCCGGGGCCATGGTCGTCGGTCAGGCAGTTCCCCGGGCAGATGTTTTGTGCAGTGGCTGAACAACTGCCATCCCACCCGACATTACAACAAGATGGATTTTGGTCACAGACTACCGCTTCGCAATATGCATTATCACAACCTGGGGTACCATTGGCGGTAAAGCAGCTGCTGGACGCTAATTGGGCAGAAACAGCTCCGGCATATGCGGCTGCCACTAAAATTGCAAGACCGCAGAACCAAGACTTGAATAAACCGCTCATAGTTAACCCCTGTATTATTATTTTCAGGTCGGCTTCCGAAGCCACCATGGCGGGATTCGACCATTTCCCTTATCCTAGCATAAATTTTCCGCGCTCAGCCACATCCCCCCACTACGCAGCTTCGGCATTGATCTCCTCCGCCTGGCTCTCCGCAAGATCGGCATCCTGGGCACTATCCCGTTGCAGATACAACAGCGAAGAGACTTTGACCAGATTGCGAACGATATGCATGGTGATAGCGCTGTCGTTCATCAGCGATGTTGCCATCTCTGCGCTGATCAGTTTTTCACGCACCAGTTTGTCAATAGTGCCGTTCATCAGCACATCAAATTCCTCGACATGATCGCTTAATTCGCTGGCTTTGGCCAAATATTTTTCGTCTGCTTTGGTTGCCATGGCCCTGCGCGACAGGCGCAATACCTTCAGGATCATTTTTCGCAGGCTGTTGTATTCGGCACGGATATACTCGTTATCGGAATTCAAATACCGGTTCATATTGGTATGTAAGGGCTTGAGATTCTTGACAATGTCCACCAGCAGGCGGTCAGCGCGGAGAATGCTCCTGATCGCTATAATCTTGTCTTCATCCAGGTCAAATTTACCCTGCAGCTGGTTGGCATACTCGACAATCTTGCCGTAGATATTCTTGAATTTGGTGTAATAGACTTCATCTATGTCGAGGTCGTAGTGGTGAATATTCTCGACAATTTTCTTCAGTTTTTTGTCCGACTCGAATTCCTCACGGCGCACATGCAGGCCGTGGGTGATCACCTTGAAGGCGGTTTTTTCAAGAAGTCGCAGGGATTCATCAAGCAGGGCTTTGATGCCTGTTTGCGGGTAATTGAGCGAGGATGCATCGAGGTAATGGGGCTCTTCAATTTCTACTTTTGCCGCCGCTTCTTCCGGAACCATGCGCTCAACAATGCGTGCGATCTGCGGAATTACCCAGACCATCGCAGCCGTATTACAAATGTTAAAGGTGGTATGAAACAGGGCCAGCGCGACAGGGATAGCGGCGGCCTGGGTGAACGGAGAGGCCCCCTCCAGATTTTCAACGGCTAGCCCGATGCCATGGATGAAGGGCAAAAACAGGATCATCATCCAGGTGACGCCAAATATATTGAATATAAAATGCGCGCGCGCGGTTCGTTTGGCCCGGTAGTTGGCCACGATCGCTGCCAGGTTGGCGGTGATGGTAGTGCCTATATTCTCGCCCAGCACCATGGCGGCGGCCATATCGAACGGAATCCAGCCCTCGAAACACATGATAATAGTGATCGCCATGGTTGCGCTGGAAGACTGGATAACAACGGTTAACAAGGTGCCGATAAACAGGAACAGCAGGATCGACAGATAACCCTTGCTGGTGTACTCGCTGAGAAAGGCCAGCGCTTCGGGGCTGGACTTGATGTCAGGCACCGAATTTTTCAGGTATTGCAGGCCGATAAAAAGAATCGCAAAGCCGACAATGAAGTAGCCCCAGTGCCGCAGGTTCTTCTTCTTGCTCATGCTGAACAGGAATCCGAGGCCTACCAAGGGCAGGGCGATAGCGGCCATGTTGACCTTGAAGCCCAACAGCGAAATCAACCAGGCGGTCACCGTGGTTCCGATGTTAGCGCCCATAATAACGCCGATGGATTCGGTTAATGAAAGCAGCGAGGCATTGGCGAAACTCACTACCATCAGTGTAGTCGCCGAAGATGACTGGATAACGGCGGTAATGGTGAATCCGGTGAGCACCGCAAACAGCCGGTTGGAGGTGGCGCCTGCAAGGATATTCCTCATCCGGTCACCGGCCAGTTCCATCAGCGCATCGCTCATGACTTTCATGCCGTATAAAAACAAACCCAGCGAACCTAACAGGGTAAGAAAATCGAAAATGCTATATTCCATAAGTGATTTAGCCTATTTTTTGTTTCGACTTGGTTCGAAATACGCGAAATACGCGAAATACGCGAAATACGCTACCGGTCTGCATCATACACAATTATTGCCCCGGATGATGCAATCAAGATTGTAGGTGTAGCGGAAACCATCGATATTTGGTAGATCGGTATTCTGGGGGAGATATCTACCACGCGAGTATCGAAAGCCATTATCGACATGTTCCGCCATGACATTGTCAGGCGTCACGCTGGGAACCAGATTGCTCGCTTGGATGACGCCGCATCAGAATTTCCCCGACTTGCCGCCTGGACTAACTTTCCTGTGTGGCAGGATATTCAGGCTTATGATCAAATAGTGTAACGAATTATTGTCGGCACGCATCTATCTAATTAAGCGACTGAGAACTGCGGAACAAAGGCTTTATAACAATTGATAATGGGAATTAGTGAAGTGAAACGCTTCCTGAGCTGCATGGTGCTTTTCACAGGTGTTTTCGCCTGCGCCGCTAATGCGCAGACGCCCAGCACCGAACTGTACCTGATTTCAGACCAACCCCGGCCGGATATTGATGGAGAGCTGGATGATAAGGTATGGGCGACAGCGCCTTTTGTAGGTGATTTTCACCAGATTCGCCCCACCGACCGTGGTGTGCCTTCTGAGAAAACCGAGGTGCAGATTGCCCGCGATAACATCTTTATCTACGTAGCTTTCCGCGCCCACGACTCTGAAATAGAGAGCTTATCTGCAAAGGGTTTAATTCAGGGTCAGAATTTTTTCTCAGATGACCGGCTGGCTGTGTATATTGACACTTTTAATGACCGTCGCAACGCCTATTTTTTCCAGGTAAATGGCAATGGCATGCGCCGCGATGCCCTGATCGGCAACGACTACTTCATCGATGACTGGAGCACCGTCTGGTATGCGGAAACCAGGCTTCATGACTGGGGCTGGACCGCTGAGATGGCAATCCCGATCAAGTCTGTTTCTTTTGATCCCAATGCGGATAGTTGGGGCCTGAATTTCGGCCGTGTTCATCCCAGGCGCGGTGAAGAAATGGCCTGGTCTTCACGTGACCGCAATGCTGATCGACCAGCTAATGCAGGCTACGCAACAGGAGTTAAGGGCTTCAGCCAGGGCCTCGGTGTGGAACTGGCACCTTCTGTGGCGGTCGGATTTCTCGATAATGAGGAAGACGACAGAGAATACGATATTGAGCCATCGCTGACGACGTTCTATAACGTTACGCCGTTCCTGACCGCAGGACTGACTCTTAACACCGATTTTTCGGCCACTGATGTGGATGACCGCCAGGTGAACCTTAACCGGTTTTCGCTTTTTTTCCCGGAAAAACGCGAGTTCTTCCTGCGCGATGCCAGTATCTTTGAATTTGGTAATATCGAACAAAATGGCCGGCCGTTTTTTTCCCGCCGCATCGGCCTTTCGAGTTCCGGCACACCACTGAATATTGATGCCGGTGTAAAACTGTCGGGTCGGGCAGGTTCGTGGAATGTGGGTGC
>JAHHOC010000164.1 GCA_018677115.1 Arenicella sp.
GCCCTATGTGGCCCGCTGGGAACTGCCCGGCAAATTGTCCGAGATTGACATTTTCATAGTGCCTTCCTTTCAGGAAGGTTTGTGCATAGCCGCGCTGGAGGCTATGAGTTGCGGTGTTCCGGTTGTCTCCACACGCTGCGGCGGTCCGGAAAACTATATTGTCGATGGGGAAAATGGATTGTTGTGTGATCACAATCCAACATCAGTTTCAAAAGCGGTCGTACAATTGCTGCTAGATTCGGAGAAACGCAAGCAGCTCGGTGAATGCGCACGACAAACAGTAGTCGAGCGCTTTTCTGTAGCTGCTCAAACCGAGCGTTTTAATCTTCTTATGGCCCGACAAATTGCCAATCTGGGTGAAGCGGCAAGCATGCCTGGTAAAGATTGATATGACAGTAAAATATTTTACCGGCATGCTGCTGCAAACCTGAATAACAATGCCGAGCCCGATATCAATAGCCATCTGCACTTATAATCGTGCTCAGCAGCTCGCCATTTGCCTGGCGAGCATCGACGATTTTGCCGAATCCCTGAACTGTGATGATGAGGTGATTGTCATCGACAATAATTCACATGACGAAACCCGGGAAGTTGTCGAGAAATACAGTTCCAGTCTGCCGATTCGGTATATTTTTGAGCCAGTTCAAGGGCTTGCCACGGCACGCAATGCCGCGTTGAAAGCCTGCAAAAACAGCGCACTACTGTTTATCGATGACGACACCAGTATCAGCAATTCGTCGCTGAATGCGTACAGGGCTGCACTCGCTGAATTTCCCGGCAGCAGTTTTTTTGGCGGTAAAATCCTGGTCAATTGGCAGGGACTCAGGCCCGGTTGGTTACGATCAGACGCAATGCCGTTGATAAGCGGTTTAATCGGCCATTACGATCGCGACAAGGAAGAACCCGAGTACAATATAAACGCGCTGCTGCCGTATGGAGCTAATTTTTTGGTCACGCGCAAACTTACTGAATCAGTTGGTGAATTCGATCCTGCCTTGGGCGTGAAGGGTGCCGAGATTGGCAGGGGAGAAGAGACGGATTATTTACTGCGGGCCCTGCAACAGGGATTCTCCGGCCGCTACCTGCCTGATGCATTGGTTTACCACCACTTTGATGCCAGTCGGTTTTCTACCCGGTATCTGATTAGCTACGGTATCCAAAAGGGCAGGGCGATTGGTCTTTCCGTATCCACTAAAGGTAGCCCTGCTTACTGGTCAGCGGCCAAGTATTTGCTAAAGGGTTGGGGGCAATTGTTAAAGGGAAGAATTGACCGTTATTACCAGTCGATGATTAATGTCGGAATCGAGATAGGCCGTGGGGGCAAACCAGGGTGAGCACAGCGAAATCAATTTCGGTAGTTATTCCCAGTTATAATCGTGGATCCGTGCTGCTGCAGACGCTGCAGCAACTGTTTTCTCAGGATGTGCCCGCCAATGAGATTATTGTGGTCGATCAAACACATTACCCGGATAATGATGCGATTGCTGAAAAGTTATCAAAGTTTCAATCTGACCAAAAGATTACCTGGCTTCGCTTACACCAACCTTCGATCCCGTGCGCAATGAATCGCGGTTTGCTATCAGCAGGTTCAGATTACGTGCTCTTCATTGATGATGACGTTGAATTCGAGCGGGATTTTATTAGCCAGCACATCTGTGCAATAGAGCAATATGCTGCGGTCGCGCATGTTGGTCAAATAGTCCAACCGTGGCAACAGGCAGAAACATATGAAAACTACCAGCCCGGTAGCGGCTTTTTGCGTGATTTGCATTTCCCGTTTAACAGCGAAAATTCGGTAGAAATTGCAAATTGCATGGCGGGCAATTTATGCGTGCAGCGAGCGGCGGCAATTGCAGCAGGCGGCTTCGACGAAAATTTCGACGGTGCCGCCTATCGATTCGAATCAGAATTTTGCCGCCGGCTCATACGCCACTCCGGATCGCTTTTTCGTTTTGCGCCGCTAGCCGCCCTCAACCATCTGCACGTGTCAACCGGCGGCACCCGCTCAATCGCCCATCACCTGACTTCGGCTTCCGGTTCACACAGTATGGGAGACTACTACTTTGCGTTCCTGGAAACCCGCGGGCTGGTACGTTGGAAATATATCCTTAGGCGCTGTTTAGGTTCAGTTATTTCCAGGTTTTATCTCCGCGCTCCATGGTACATTCCAGTTCGGATATTGGCCGAAACCAGAGGATTTTACAGCGCAGCAAGGGCCTTT
Organism: Arenicella sp.; assembly: GCA_018677115.1. Classification (GTDB taxonomy): domain Bacteria; phylum Pseudomonadota; class Gammaproteobacteria; order Arenicellales; family Arenicellaceae; genus Arenicella. The sequence goes on from JAHHOC010000164.1 coordinate 2,222, forward strand.
GCCCGTGGCCAGAAAACACTTGATGGTGCCGCCCAGCCGGCTCTTCCTCAACCATCCCGGTGAACGTGAAAAAACCCAGATTGGCAGTTGTCGCGTCTCACGTGATTCAGCACTTTGCGCCGGTTTATAAACAACTGGCAAAGTCCGGGGCTATTGACCTGCGGGTGTTTTTCATCGCTGAAAATGGTGTGATGAGTTATCGGGATGCGGGTTTTGGAGCGGATGTAAAATGGGACGTCGAGCTTACTTCCGGCTATCCACATGAATTTGTTGAGCCCGGCAAAGTGATAGATAATTTCAGTTTCTTTTCCATTGATAGTAAAAATATCGTAACCGCGATTAACCGCTTCGCGCCAGATTTTATCTGGTTAAACGGATATGCCTCATTGGCAAACTGGCGAGTGTTACTTGATCAGGACGAAACAGTAAAGTTTATCTACGGATCGGATTCGAATCCCGATGATGCCCGGTCTGCTGTGGCGCGATGGGTTAAAGCACCGGTCGTTAAATTTTTCCTGAAACGTTGCCACTATTTCTTGAGTATCAGTCCGGCTAATAAGAAGTATCTGCAATCCTACGGTGTGCAAAGCAATGCAATCTCAGACTCAAAATACCCGGTGGATATAGAGCGACTAAAAGTGCAACGAGAGCAATTGGATGCGGATCAGGTTAACCACTTGCGCGATCAGCTTAAAATTCCACCAAGAGCCATAGTTGCTGTATTCGCAGGCAAACTTATTGCGCATAAGCGTCCACAGGACGTTTTACAGGTGCTCATACAGCCGGGACTGGGTGCTGTGCACGCAGTGTTAATGGGCAGCGGCGATATGTCGCAAGCTCTGCAAAAACAGGCAAAAAGCCTGGGAATTGAAAATCGCGTGCA
>JAHHOC010000165.1 GCA_018677115.1 Arenicella sp.
GCTTTGATGTGGTCGTGCATTTGGCTGCACAGGCCGGGGTTCGTTACTCGTTGGAGAATCCGCAGGCCTATATCGACTCGAATCTGGTCGGGTTCGGCAATATCCTGGAAGCCTGCCGGCAGGCCGAAACCGGCCACCTGGTGTATGCGTCGTCCAGCTCAGTGTACGGAGCCAACAAGAACTTTCCATTCAGGGAAACTGACCGAGTAGACAATCCGGTTTCGCTTTATGCGGCCACCAAGAAGGCTAATGAGCTGATGGCGCATAGCTATGCTCATCTTTATGGTCTGCGATGCACAGGGCTGCGCTTTTTTACTGTATATGGTCCCTGGGGGCGCCCGGATATGGCCCCGTTCCGGTTTGCCTCGCGTATGTTAAAAGGCGAGGCTATTCCGGTGTATAACCATGGCGATATGATCCGTGATTTTACCTATATCGATGACATAACGGAGGGTGTGGTGAGGGTGGCCGAGAGTGACGGGCGCGGTGAATACGCTATCTACAACATTGGTCGCGGTGAACCAGTCCAACTGATGGATTTTATCAACCTGCTGGGGCAGCAACTCGGAGTTGCACCAAAACTAGATATGCTGCCAATGCAGGATGGTGATGTGCCGCGCACAATGGCTGACACAAGCGCTCTGCAGAAGGAATATGCCTATCAGCCCACGGTCTCTATTGAAGAGGGCACGCGACGGTTTGCGGAGTGGTATAAGGCCTATTATTAGATCCCGTCATGGAACTGATGCCGATTTATTTTAATGCCGCGTCCCACCTGTGGATTGCGTATCTATTCTTGGTCAATGGAATGTTGCTGCACTGGCTGATCCGGGCGCGTTCAATTGGGTATCAGGATTTGACCAGACCGTTCGAAGCGCAAATTCTGGCTGCATTTTTTCTTTCCATTTCTGTAAACGGATTGATTTTACTGATTCTTGATCTCGTTGACCTGCCGTTTTCCCTTGGTCGAGCCGCGATACCACTATTGACCCTTATCTTGCTAGCTCTGTGTATTTATACAAGGCGTCCCCACGTCCACAATAGTCAGGCGCTGATCGGCGACATTAGCTGCTGGCGCTGCCTGCTCTATCTGGCCGTGTTTGTCGTGCTGTTTTATAACGGCGGTTTGATCGAGCAAGTTTCAGATGCGTGGTGGCATATGTCACTGGCTAACAAGATAGGGCTGGCCAGTTCGTTTACCCTGGAGAATGGCCATCTGAACGGGGTTAGTTCGCGTTACTATCCGCCGCTGTGGCACGGCAATCTGGCTCTGGCGCATACTGTTTCTGACGTTTCCATCCCGGTGTTGTGGAATTCACTGACGGCCTGGGCGGGAGTGCTCAAAGTGATGGCGTTTTATCTGTTCGCACTCGCCCTCGGTGGCAGCGTCCGGGCGGCAACGATTAGCGCAATTCTGTTCGTGCTGTTGCCTGGTGTGGGCGATTCTTATTTACGCGTTTCCGCCTGGCCATCGCATATTGCATACACTGCTTTGTTTTGTTTGTTTTACACCACCTTTCAACTGCTAGATCGCCTTGGTTCCGAACGATGTACTGTTTCCCTCCCTGAATTGTTCAGCCTGGCCCGTGTCCACATAGCTTGCCTTGTTGTGCTGTCAATGATCGTCATTTTTTCTCACCAGCTTGAAATTATTTGGTTTGCCACAGCGTTATTGTTTTACTACCTGGTGGTGTTGGTACACAACAGCTTTGCCGGCGAGCAAGATAAATTTACAGAGTCTGGGTTGTGGATCTTTAACACAGCGGGTGCATCAGGACTTATTTTGCTGCTTAGTTTCAGTACCTATTTTTTCTTAACGCAGTTAGGTTCATCGCACTCCCCGGACATATACCTTGCAATTGGAATATTTCCAATGATCGGAGCAATATTTACCTATGTCTGGTTTTCATCAAATATTGATTCGCCGATATCGAACCAGGTATTAAGTCGCTGGCTGCTGGCATTGTTGGCGGTCATTGTTTTGCTGACCGTGGATATACAGCAGTTCAGGTCATTATTTGATGCGGCACTCGCACATACACCCCGGCCGGCAAATTATGCGGCCATTACCACAGGATGGTTCGGACACGAGCTGCTTATACCAGATTGGAGCCGGCAATTACGATTTGGTCTTTTATATAGTGGAGTGGTGAGTATTCCGGTGGCGATCGCGCTGGCGATTCACAGACCGTCCAGGCTAACCCTGTTTACTGCGGCTACTGCCACCTTCGCGCTACTATTTTGTCTCTCACCCTATCTTTATCAGGGTCTGACCGATCTGCTGCAGTACCATTCGGCATGGCGTGTATCAATTCTAATCTTCCATCCAATTATTTTTGCCGCTTTGATCGAAATGTTTTGGAACCAGGTGCGTGATGCGGAGCCGACACAATGAGCCGGGTCATCGGAGCACGAAGCATGTCCCTGTTGATACTGCTATCGGTCGTGTCATTGATACTTTTTGATGCACGGCATCACTTTGATGCAGATCTGGTGACACTAAAGATCAAACATCAATCGGCGCAGCGAAACTGGAATCTGTTTTATTCACAGCAACAAGTGTTTAGCGCCGGCTCCTTTCGTTATGAGCGTGATTTTTCCGAAATCGCGGAGCGGATCACACCGGGAACCAGCCTGCTGTCTGATCTTGCCACCAGCTATTACGCAGCCACTTATTTACCTGTTTTTGTTATGAATATTCATCGCCACCAACAGGGTATGGCACGCCCGCAGTGGCATAGATTGTTACATGACAGGACTGCCTGTTATCTGGATGTCGAAGCCAACCTGTGGGAATTTGAAAAATTCCTTAAGCTTCAGGAACAAGCGCAGGCGAAGAACCCTCATTTACAGTTGCGCTACGTACTGCTGAACAAAGACCATAAAAACCGTAATCTAGGTAATGACTGTTTTTCATTGAGGCATAGACATCTGCAAGCTCCACTCAGCGAAATTGCCGATCTAGTGTACGAGGGTGATTTTATGAACTTGTATAAGGTTCGCTAGATCAGTGTCCTTTTTTACCTGCAGCTATAATTAACTCAACGCCCCGCGCGTTGAAATACGGTTGCAAGTGTTCGCAGCATAATATTTAAATCGAGCAGCAGAGACTGGTTCTTGATGTAGTAAAGTTCATACTGCAGCTTTTTCAATGAATCTTCAGTCGAAGCACCGTAGGGAAATATTACCTGTGCCCAACCGGAAATGCCCGGTTTTACCATATGCCGCAAATCGTAGTAGGGGATTTGTTCGGCAAGCTCATGGGTAAATTCAGGTCTCTCTGGGCGCGGTCCGATAAAACTCATCTCACCACGTAACACATTCCAGACCTGGGGTAATTCGTCTAGTCTTGATTTACGCAGGAAATTGCCCACCGCAGTGATACGCGGATCATCATCCTCGGCCCATTGTGCACCCTCGGCTTCGGCATCCTTAATCATTGTGCGTAACTTGTAGATCGTGAATGGTCTTCCCTGTAACCCAATCCTGGTTTGACGAAACAACACCGGACCTGCGGAAGTAAGTTTTATAAGCAGGGCGCAGAGCAGGATTATCGGTGCGGCTATTGCGCCCAGTACAATGGACAGAATGACGTCAACCAGCCGCTTAACTCGCAACGTGATCGGGCTGCCGAGCATCATAAAGCCGTGCGACTGCAGGAACCATTCGTCTCCGATATGATTGACCGGTACCATATACCAGTTGCGCTCGTAGTAGTCTGAAAGGGACAGCACAGGTGTGCCTTGCAAGCGTAATGATACAAGTCTGGAGGCCTCATCCTGATCAGACTGATGGTTTGGGTCGAGTATGATGCCATTCCAGCTTTGCTGCAGGATCGATTTTGTGTCGCCAGGCGACAGCAAGCGGAAATTACCGGTAGCGGCATCAACTGGCTCATCGGTCATAATACTGATGGATCGGATTTCAGCGTGGTTTTCAGACTCCTGCAAAAATGCCTTAGCGCTGTCTGAGAAGCCCAGGTACAGCAACTCAAGTCCCTCTTCATGGTGGAAATAGCGGCGGTTGATAAATAACCTGAACAAGGTAGCCGCAATGCCAATCAGGACTGTGCCAACCGGCAATACTCCCCGCCCGAAATAATTATTGAATTGGGATGGACCTAAAAGATAGACCCAGAAAATACAGATAACACCTGCCGACAGGCAAATAAAGAATGTTCGAACCGGGAGTCGCGGCAGAATTGTATTCTGGCCTTTAAAATATGTACCTGAAATAAATAAAGTGGCTAAAAAGGTGGCTACGATTAACCAAAGTTCCGGCTCAAGATAATCCGGTAATTTTTCAAGCCGGATGAAATACAGCATCGAAAATATGCCGACAATCGAGAAAAAGTCAGCGCCGAGTATTAGAACACTTCGGGTGCGGCGAAATGCATTGAATGCCATATCTAGGCCGCTTGCTTAATGACTTCTGTTATTGCGGTAATCTGATTCTCTTCGAGATACGGGTGCATGGGTAGGCTGAAGATTCGCTGTGACGCAGCTTCTGCTACCGGGAAGTCTCCGGCACGATAACCCAGATGCTTATATGCAGTGGAAAGGTGCACTGGGACTGGATAGAACACAGCGGTAGGAATTCCTTTGTCCTGTAGCGCACCTCTGATTGTATCCCGTTTATCTGACTGAACGGAGTATTGTGCCCAGACACAACCTTGATTTTCTGGAACCACCGGTGTAGTAACAATGCCTTCGAGGTGTCGGGTGTAACTCTCGGCAACCCGGTTCCTCTGTTCCAATTCGTCATCGTAGAGCTTTAGTTTTTCCAGCAGGATGGCAGCTTGGATTGTGTCCATTCTGGCGTTAAGTCCGATTCGCACATTGTCATATTTATCACCGCTGGTGGCCTGACCATGTACTCTCAATGAAACCAATTCCTCGTACACTTCCGAGTTGTCGGTAAACACGGCTCCGCCATCGCCATAACAACCCAAG
>JAHHOC010000206.1 GCA_018677115.1 Arenicella sp.
ACACCAGTCATACGACGCCCGGCAATCAGCAGGCCGCCCTCACGATCTTTTGCGTTGACTAAGCCCAGTGCACCATGACAGACCGAGCCAAGCACCGGCTGTTTGTCCGAATAATAAGCCTGGCTCACCTTATCCGCCAATACGGGTGATTGTGCCAGGTCATACGCCGCACCCCAGCCACCGGAAATAAACACGATGTCGTATTGGCTAATATCCACCTGGTCGACTGGAATCGAATTTTCAACCTTGGCGATCAACACATCGTCCTTTAAATAACGATCGTCTTCCGGGCTTTTGATCATGTAACGCAGGGTTTGCGGGTCCACCGGAATCGCCCCGCCCTTGATGCTGGCCACATCCACCTGCATGCCACCATCCAGAAAGGTGTAATAAGGGTGAGTGAACTCCGAGGCCATGACACCCGTCGGGTCACCCTCGGTTTCTCCCGGTTTTGCCAACACAGCATGACTGGTAGTCACTACCAGCGCCCGTTTACCCGGCAGGGTATAGGTTTCCCCAAGGTATTCGGGATGCAGCCCCGCTTTATGCAAAATAGTAGGTAGTGCCAGAAAAAACACCACTACCAGTATTAACAGCGACAGGAGTATTTTTTTCATGATCTGATGCCCGTACGCTATACACCATCCAGCACTTCAATATCGGGCGCAGCGGCAACCAGACCGCCAAGCTCGGCATTGGCTGCCTGAAAATAGTCCGTTTTGCCGTGGGCCTGCAAATCTTCCGGCGATCGATATTGTTCCAGCACTTTGTAGGTCTGCGGATCACTCTTGCTTCGATGCAGCGCATAAAACAGGCAGCCCTCTTCCCGGGCTAATACCTGTTCGGCCAGTTTGCCGAACGTTGCTTCGAATTCTTGATTCTTGCCTTCGCGCACTTCAATGGTTGCGATTACTCCAAGGGTCATGACTTGCCTCTCTTTGTCAGTTTAGATTGGTTGGTTTTGGGCAGCTACACCTGCTTTAATTTAGTCAGGCGCTGCATTAATTTTGCAGCTAATTTGGTGAAAAAACGTATTCGTCACCGTCGACAAACTGTTCCGCCAGGGTCTTGTCAATTGGCACGGCTAGCTGGGCTGCCGCCGGCCATAACGGGGCCCTTGAGTCAGCCTCGTGCGCAGCCAGCAAGGCTTCCAGTTCGGCCAGCTTGTCCGGCCGTGCAGCCGCCAGGTTTTTCTGCTCGGTGGGGTCTTCGGACAGGTTATAGAGCCATTTCTGCAAACCATCAGTTGCTCTGCGGTCATTGAGTTGCAGCTTCCAGTCACCATGGCGCACCACCTGTGAGTGATCGCTCACCCAGTACAGCGTCTCGCGTTGCCACTCATCAGCCGTGGCTTCGTTGGTGAGCTGCAAAATATTTTCGCCGTCAATCTCAACGCCGACCGGGAGTTCCGCGCCGGCCGCTGCTGCTATCGTCGGCATCACATCAATGTGTGCCACCGGCTGCTTGATGGTCATGCCGGCAGGCAATCTGGCCGGCCATTTGACAAACATCGGTACTCGCAGGCCGCCTTCAAAGGAAGTTATTTTCCAGCCCCGAAAAGGACGATTGATGCCGGGTAGACCAAGGTAGCCGGGACCGCCATTATCACTGGTGAACATCACTATTGTATTGTCAGCCAGGCCCTCGTTTTCAAGCGCCTGCATTACACGGCCCACGCTACGGTCGAGTGCGCGGATCATCGCAGCATAGACGCGCAAGCGATGCGGCTTAATGTCCCCGACCGCTTCATAATCTTCGCGGGTGGCCTGCAACGGCGTATGTACGCCCCAGTGTGCCAGATAGAGGAAAAACGGCCGCTGCTTGTTAGCCTCAATCACGCGGATTGACTCATCCGTGTAATAGTCAGTCAGGTAGCCGCCGGGAGTAAATCCGGCACCCAATGTCTCGTTGAAACCGGCCGAATAGCGCATACTGGACCAGAGAAACTGGTCAATCGGGTCAAAGTCCAGCCTGGCATTGACGACATCGGGCGAATCTTCCGGCAGGTACAAGCCGCTCATCATAAACAGGCTGTCATCAAAGCCCTGGTCCTGTGGCGTGAAGCCGGCAGATCGCCCCAGATGCCATTTACCGACGTGCGCGGTGTAATAGCCGTTGTCCCTGAGGACCTCGGCAATCGTAGTTTCTGACCCAGGCAGCCCCATCTGCTCATAGGGTGGCTTGAGTTTTTCTGCTTCTAAATCTAGCGGCGCGCGCGGTAAACCATTATCCATGCTGCCGGAAACCATGTTCACAATTTTAATCATTCCCGGCGGTGTCGGTGTGAACTGGAAACCGGTATTACCCGAATAACGCCCGGTCATCAACATGGCCCGTGACGGTGCACAGGTATTGTGCCCCGAATAGGATTGCTCGAACACCACTCCCTCAGCTGCCAGTTTGTCTATATTTGGCGTTTTTATGCGACCGTCAGCAACCCCTCCACCAAAGGTGGAAATATCATTAAAACCAAGATCATCAGCCACAATCAAAATGATGTTGGGTGGCCGCGCAGATGCCGACACTGTCGCCACCGCAGGCCCCTGTTGCCAGGGCACCTGTACAAACGGCTGCCGGTCAGCGTACTTTTTATCAGCCTGGTAGCTGGCCATTGCCAGCAGCAAAGGCACTTTATTAAGCCAGGCTAGACCGCCAAGGAAGATCGCAATCAACAGAATCAGAAGTAGGGGTTTTTTCATAAAAATATTCCCGCCAAGCGGGGCTTGATATGGCTCAGGTGCAACGCGGGGCACCATTCGATTGGCATATTAGCATAGTTTATGTCAATATATGCATAATGTCTATGCTGTCAGGCACTGACTAACCATCATTCGATCCTGTCGATATCAATAAAGAGGCGTGATATGACCCCCATCATAATCTGGAGTACCGCTGCTGTTTTATACGCCCTGTTCTGGCTCTGGTATGTCGGCCTGGGGCGCAAGATAACGCCGGCAGAGATCGATGACACCATGAAGCTTTTGCTGTCTAAAGGTAACCCCAGCGAGCAAAAGCTTGCAACCCTGCGTCGTTTTTTCGAGGAAGATGATGGCAAGGATTTTGTCATGGTAAACCTGCTGGAGTTGAAACAGCCGGTTGGCGAATCGCGGCAGAAGCTTACTGCCTATCAGAAGGTATTTTTAGGCAACTTACTGAAACGCGCAGGCCATCCGGTGTTTATTGCCTCAGTTGCTGGCGGCAAGGTAGAAAATGTGGGTTGTGACGGCGATAACTGGACGGCTGCCGGCATGGTGCGCTACCGCAGTCGCCGGGACTTGATGGAGGTATTGCCCGACACGG
>JAHHOC010000210.1 GCA_018677115.1 Arenicella sp.
CCTATAGAGACAATACACTGCCAACAGAAAATAAACCCCATGCACAATCCAGATCGGCGCACTTCCGTCAACATCACCTTTCTTGATCAAGGCAATGGTGTAACCCAACAGATTTGTATAAGTTAGATAGACCAGGAATGCCAGCACCAGGCCAGTCGACTTTCCGCGCCGCGAATCCACATAACTAAGCGCCAATGCAAATAGAGCCAGGACGGGCAAGGTGAATACTTTAGCAACGCGCCAATACCACTCGCTGCGGTGACTCAAAATGGTTGAATTGCGTAATTCCGAATTACTACGCGCGCGCACTGGCAGATACAACTTGGTTTGATTGCGCGGCTCAATACGTACCGCGTATTTCTCGAAATCCACGACACGGTAGTCTGGAGTTCCGGGGCTTCCTTCGTAACGGGTACCATTCATCAATACCAGGAACTGGTCTTGCGTATCGGGATCCTCCATCCGGTAAGCGGTTTGCGATACAACCACACCTTCACGCTCGAATGAGGCCCTATAGACGAACACATTTTCGTAGTTGCCGGTTTTACGGTTGTAGTCCTCTACGAAATACACACCGTTACCATCTTTCGCCTCGACAAACTTGCCGGTGACAACTCCTGACACCTCGTTGCTGTCGCGATATTCGCGTTCCAGGGCAAATCCCTTTCCTATCGACAGCGGAGTTAAATAAAATGAAAAGAACGCAACCAGTCCACCTACAGTTAAAATCAACACAAGTAATGGTTTGAGGAAATGGGTGATGCCAATGCCGGCGCTTGCCAGAACCGCCATTTCCTGGTCGCTGTGCCAGCGGTTTAATACCATGATCAGCGCGATATAAAACATCAATGGCAGCATGACATCCAGATAGGAAATCATTTTTAGCCCTACCAGACTGAACACCCCCGCTACCGGGATAATACCTTCCGCTGCCTGACTCAGGAAACCCATCACCCGGGTTACCAGGAAAATGGCGATGATTACGAAAGTCACCGCTAACGCTGTACGCAAAATCTCGTTAATAAAGGAACGGTCAATTATCATCTAAAGTGTCGATTTTCTTTATTGTCTTCCGGATTGAAGCCCGCAAATCACCAGCTCATTTTGCTCGATAGCTGCGGTTGATGAAATTCCCCAGTGAAAAATTACGCTATAATCCAGCTTGTTTGCGCACGCAGTCTGGGACGAACACTACCAGATTTATGTATCAGTCGCGCGTTAATTATCAGAAATCTCAGGCGCCAGTTTATCAGTATTCAGGCCGACATCAATATTGCAACATAAACAGGAAATTCAGTGAAATATCAGATCAAAGCAAGTAAAAACCTCGCCGTTAAAACCGACTGCCTGGTAGTCGCTGTCAGGCCGTTAAAGAACATGAGTTCGCAACAACGGGAACTCAATGATAAGACTGGGAAAGCAATTGACCGGCTGCAGGCAGCAGGCCTGCTCAGCGGAAAGAAAAAACAGATAGTCAGCCTGCCAGCGCCGTCCGGAGTGGGAGCGAGCAAGATACTATTTGTTGGAATCGGCCGCGCCAAAAAACTGGATAGTGAGTCGGTGCGTATTCTACTCAATGGTCTTGCCCGGCAACTGAAAGATCTGGGGCCCGACACGGTCAGCTTTGATTTAGCAGCATTGGTGAGTAAATCAGATATGCAAACTGTCAGTCGCCATCTCATTGAGGCCCTTGGCGACAGCCAGTACCGTTATATTAAACAGCCCAAGGCGGCGCGGGATAATGCAAAAAAGAAACAACTAAAATGCACAATCCTATGTGATTCAAGGACCCTTGCCGCCCAGGCCAGGAAAGGCGCTGCGATCGGGCAAGCGATCAATAACGGGAAAACGCTGGCGAAAAACCTTGCCAATATGCCCGGCAATATATGCACACCTAGTTACCTGGCCTCACAAGCCAGGAAACTGGGCAATTCGCATGGGCTCAAAGTCAGGGTGTTGAATGAAAAACAGATGCGTGAGCTGGGAATGGGTTCACTGCTTTCGGTAAGCCTGGGTAGCCGACAACCGGCAAAGCTGATCGTTATGCAATATACCGGCGCGAAAAATAAAGCTCAGGCACCGCATGCGCTGGTCGGAAAGGGCCTTACCTTTGACGCTGGCGGCATCTCACTCAAACCAAGCCCGAAGATGGATGAAATGAAATATGATATGTGCGGCGCCGCCAGCGTGTTCGGTGCTCTGCTGGCGGCGGCCGAATTACAATTACCTATCAATATTGTAGGCGTAGTCCCGAGCTCAGAAAATCTGCCCGACGGGTCAGCCAATAAACCCGGCGATGTGGTCACCAGCATGTCCGGGCAAACAATTGAAATATTGAATACTGATGCGGAAGGCCGCCTGATCCTGTGTGACGCGCTGACCTATACCGAGCGTTTCAAACCGCAGACAGTGATTGATATTGCCACCCTTACCGGCGCAGTCATTGTGGCCCTCGGCCATCAAACCGCTGGCGTGATGGGCAATGACCAGGGTGTGATAGATGATCTGCTTGCTGCAGGCGACACGAGCTTAGACTTTGCCTGGCAGTTACCGCTAAAAGAAACTTACAAGAAACAGCTAAAAAGCGAATACGCTGACCTGGCTAATATCGGCGGGCCCAGCGCCGGCACGATAACGGCGGGATGCTTTTTGTCCTATTTCGCAGAAAAGTTTCGCTGGGCGCACCTGGATATAGCGGGGACGGCCTGGGGAGGTTCGGTCGGCAAACGAGCCAGCGGACGCGCAGTGCCGATTCTCACGCAATACCTGATTGACCGCTGCCAGTGAGCAAACAAGTTGATTTCTACCTGATCGGCAATCAGGTAGCGGATGCCAAGTACAAGCTAGCAGCCCGCTTGTGTAACAAAATTCAACGACTCAACAAACGGGCACTGGTGGACACCGGGGACGCGAAAGCGACCAACAAGCTTGATCAACTTTTATGGACTTTCAGCGACGCCAGCTTTGTAGCCCATGATTCGCTCAAGGATCGTGATGCCATATCGTCGATACACATCGGTGAAATTAGCGAGGTGAGCAGTGAAGTCCTGCAAGCCAACTACGATGTGCTGGTTAACCTGGCCGATGATGCCCCACCGTTCAGTCACCAATTCAACCGGGTGGCAGAGATCGTGGAGCCTGTTGACGCTGAAAAAGCTGCAGCACGGCGGCGCTTCAAGAATTACCGGGATGAGGGTTTTGAGCTCAAAACACATGATCTCGAACTGTAAATAGGTCTCCCGCGCAACTCTCTACTGACGTATAATTTCGCGTTTGCAAATGAGCTTTGCACCGCTTGTGCAGTTGTATGACAGACGCCCTTGATAACCAATACCAGCCAGCCAGGATAGAGCAATCTATCTATCGACGCTGGGAAGAATCGCATGCATTTGCAGCGCGGCCTGCAGATACCGCTTATTGCATTATGATTCCCCCACCCAATGTGACTGGAAGCCTGCACATGGGCCATGCGTTTAATAATACGATCATGGAC
>JAHHOC010000226.1 GCA_018677115.1 Arenicella sp.
ACATATAGCAACCCGTTGATATTTATCCATATCGCCGCTGCAACGACTGCTATAGGTACAACAAAAGCCAGCAGCCACATCAAGAGACGCAATCTGAGTAATTTTGCTGCGCCTGCGTCGAACACAAATTCGTTGGTCAGGAAGGTATCAGCACTGTGCCCGGCATCCAGCAAGCGAACCTTTGCCTGGCTAAAGCCAGTAGCAGAATTGATAGTCTCACCACCTGGTTTGCCAATCGAGACAAAGTAAATCAATTTGACCACAGCTGTTAACAGCAGGCTGACGATAAAACAACTCAACATCAGCGTTGATACTGCGTTGCGCGTCACCAATTGCAACAGTGTCAACAGCAATGAGCCGCTCATCAGGCTGAATAAAATATACAAGGGTGTGGTCAAAGGATGATGCCATTGGCGGATAGGTTTGAGACTGGCGTAAATCATGCCAGTGCAAATCACTGTTGCCGCTGCCAGTAGAATTGAAACACTGCCCAGGACTGCTGCCGGGGCAGAGAGCTCAGCACCGGCTTGCCATGATAACAGCCCGTATGCGAGGATCGCCGGATAGAAAAGAACTGCGAAAACACCTTCGCGCGATAACCATGATGTGCGAAATCGGCTAAATGCCCGCCAGGCATTCTTTGGATTTGCCAAATGCAGCGTCGACGACAACAGCCCGACTGTCACCAGTGACAATCCAGTTAATCCACCTATCAACATCTCATTTTGATCAAACATCGAGCCCGATATAAGCTGCAATGACAGCATCCAAATCAGCAAGCCATAACCGGCGCCTGAGCTTACGGTGAAAATGAGTACGGAGAGAGCCGGTTTCATTGCAACTGCAATCCTATCTGACAATCAGCTTGTTGGTCCAAGCCTTGATTTTGGATTTTAGCGCCCTGGCAGTACCACCTGCAGTTGCGACTTGTGGCCTGTCGCGAGGTGGCAGATAACGGTTCACCGGCTTATAGGCTAAATCTGGTAACAGCCCCTCGCCGCCACGTTGCACGGTGAGTTTACTTACTTCTGATGCCGGGTCATCAAAATCACCGAATACGCGGGAACCGGTGGGGCAGGTCAGAACACAGGCTGGTTGGCGCTCTGCCTCGGGTAATTGCGTATCGTAAATGCGGTCGATACACAGTGTGCACTTCTTCATAACACCCTGCTGTTGATCCAGCTCGCGTGCACCGTAAGGACAGGCCCATGCACAAAGATTGCATCCCATGCATTTATCCTGGTCGACCAGCACGATTCCGTCTTCCTTACGCTTGTAGGATGCCCCGGTCGGGCAGACCGTTACGCAATCGGCATCCTCGCACTGCATACATGACATCGGCATATGCACTGTCTTGCTGTCGGGTGAATCACCCACTTCATAGGTACGGACGCGGTTCAACCAGGTGCCCTGTGGGTCCTTGCCATAGGGCTGCTGATCCGACAGCGGTCCAATGGTGCCAGAGGTGTTCCACTGTTTACATGCTGTGGCACAGGCGTGGCAACCAACACAGGTATCCAGGTCAATCACCAGCCCCAGCTTCATCTTTTACCCCGTCCAAAAATATCTTTTAGCGGCCGTAGCAGATTTACATTGGCGTGCGTTGCATATCTAATATTTGCAGGAGATCCGGGCTGACCCGGTAACTCCGACACTTGCTCAAAGGCAGGCCATGCACTTGCTTCATCTGCTGCGGCCGGGGTTATGCTGACGCACAGGTCGTACCACGCCGCCTGTCCGGTTACCGGATCGGAATTGGTGATGTCAGCGAAACTGGCTTTAGGCGGCAACAAATCCGAAATCAAGTGATTGAGCAAAAATGCATCTTTGCCTTCGTTGGCATCATTGGCCAGCCCCCAGGCCCCGGGTTGTTTGGCGATTGCATTCCAGGTCCAGACAGTTTGCGCTTCCACGCCTTCCATCAATTTGACCTGAGCCCGGATTTTGCCGTTATGCGATTCCACCCACACCCACGATTCGTCTTCAATACCGAGCTTTTCACTCTCGACACGATTCATATAAAGATAGTTCTGCGAGCTGATCTGCCGTAACCAGGCATTCTGCGAATCCCACGAATGATACATAAACATCGGTCGCTGCGTAATCGCATGGAACCGATATTGGCTGCGCTCGATGCGTGCTTGCTCCAGCGGCTGGTAATAAAATGGCAGCGGATCGAAATAAGTGCTCAGCCGTTGCTTGTGTTGCTCATCGCTAGGCATCGGCCCGTCATACAGCCCCTGCCCCGCGAGGCGGAATTTTTGCAACGGTTCCGAGTAGACATCAATTAATATTTGATCGGTTGACGCCACCCAACCAGCCTCCATCGCCAACTCAAGATAGTCCAGATTGGCATGCCGCATGAAGCATTGGCTCGGCTTCAGGGGGAACTTAAAGAAGCACTCATTGTCGATATATTTCTGCCATTGCCCGGGATTGGGCTCTCCACGTAAATGCTTGTCGCCGTTCTTGCCCCGCCAGCCGGCCAGGAACCCGATACCCGGCGCCCGTTCATGATGAACGATAAAGTCCTGGTATCCCTTATAGCGGCGGCTACCCTGATCGTCAACGAACTCCGGAAAACCCAATCGCCCTGCCAGTTCGATCAATACTTCCTGCCAGCTGCGTACATCCCGGTCAACATCAACAATCGGCTGGCGAATTGAGTCACAGGCGGCGTCCGGTTCCGAAATAGGTCGATCCAGCATGGAAATGGTATCGTAGCGCTCGAGAAACGTGGTGTCCGGTAATACCAGGTCGGAGTAATTAACCATTTCCGAATGGAATGCGTCTGAATTTACGATAAACGGAATTTTGTATTCCCCATCCTCATCTTTCTCTTGCAACATGGCCATGGTGTTAGCCGTATTCATACTGGAATTCCACGCCATGTTCGCCATGAAAAGCATCAGCGTGTCAATCTTATAGGGATCACCTTTTGTGGCATTACTTATGACCATGTGCATCAAGCCATGGTTGGCCAGCGGTGCGTCCCAGGAATACGCCTTGTCAATACGCAACGGATTACCATCACCGTCAATCACCAGGTCTTCCGGTGCTGTTGGAAAGCCCAGCGGTGGACTGGACAGCGGTGTGTCAGGTGCCATTTCACTTGCCGGCTTTATCCCTGGTGGAACGTGCTTGGGAAACGGTGGCTTGGCGAGATGACCACCGGGGCAATCGATGGTACCA
>JAHHOC010000255.1 GCA_018677115.1 Arenicella sp.
ATGCTGCATAAGGGCACCATATTTTTCCAGCTGCGGACGGTGGCGTTCAGCTATCTGCTGGTCGACAAAAGCATTGATATCGCCAGCTTCAGTATAAGTGGTTTTATAGTCAATGACCCATCGCACACCATCAGCCACAAAGGTACGGTCGATACGGTAAGTATTCACTAAGCCGTCTTCATTGGCGGCCAGACAGTACTCGTTGTGCTGCTCGGCGTGATCGGCAAAAATGAAGCTGGCATGGGAATCACTCTGCATATTCTGCAGTGCCTGGCGCATGCGTGGCAGTGCCACGCTGAGACGCTCCGGGGGAAGGCCTGCATTGAGCAGCTCAGCGCGCCATGCAGCCATCAGTTCGTCATCTGGCTGGATGGCTAACAGCCGGCTTTGATTATATTGCAACCAGCGGTGCAATACGGTGCCGACTACACTAGCCAGCTCGCTCGACCACTGATATTCGAGTGCGGCCTGGTCTTCGTCACTCAGTTGAGTAGCCAGCTGCTGCTCACTGCGCCACTCCACGGCTGATGCCAAATCGGGCTGAAAATTTTGCGGAATACGTTGCAGCAGCTGTGGCGGGATTGTGGGAGGTGATTGCCCGGCATCGGCGTGATGCACTGTAAACTGGTTTTCACTGGCTTCCCAGATTGTTGCCAGTAGCGAACTTTTTACCGGTGGTTTTAGACTATCGTCCTCATTATTCACAGTGGCCTCGCCGATCAGAATCAGCTGCCGCTCAGCGCGGGTGCAGGCAACATACATCAGTCGCATAGCTTCATTGGCGGCCCGTTTTTTATCCAGCTCGCGCAGGTAATTGTAGTGACTGTTGGATTTTTCCTGCAATTGAAAGGGTGCCAGCAACAGTTGCGACTGCCCCTGCGCATTCTGGTACTCGGCCCACATAAGAATCTCTTTATCCTGCCCGCGCGCCTTCCGACTCAGGCAGGGTAATACGACAGTATCGTATTGAAGTCCCTTGGCCTTGTGCTTTGTGGATATTACAACACGTGGTTTATCGCCGCGCTCACTTTGCGGCTGCGCGTACAGGCCCTCGAGCGCAGTATCCAGCTCATTCATCGACGCCAGATCGCCACCGCGCTCTAGTCCGGCGATCAACTCAAATACGGTTTCCACATCTTCCAACGAGGCACCAAACAAGGTAGCCGGGCCACCCAATTGTTGCCAGGTCCAGCGACATAGTGCGCTCAGGCTCACTTGCTGGCGTTGCGCCAGCGCCTGCTGCATAACCTCAATGAAGCGACTTAAGCGCTGAGCATTGCCGGCATCCGCGAGTGCCGCTGAATCGGCTTCAATCAACTGCTGCCAGACGCTGGCATCCAGCCGCGGAGCAATTTTTTTAATCTCATTAAGAGTCGAGCCGCACCACGGGCCACGCAACAGCCCTAACCATGATACACGGTCGTCTTCACGGCAGATTGCCTTGCATAGCGCCAAAATATCAATCACCACCTGCTGGTTTGCCAGCGGCTGAATATCCACACCGGTATAACCAATGCCGGCGGCGCGAATAGCTGGTAGCAGGTGCAGCAAGTGATTGCGGGAGCGCACTAATATCGCAACCTGTGAATTCTCATCTGGCAGGGAGCGCAGTGCCTGATGCAGGGCTTCCACCACCAAAGCGGCTTCCTGCGCTTTATCCGTTGCCAATCGGCCGTTAACCGCTGGCACCGCCTTGGGTTTATTGGAGCTCGCCGTGGCGTAACGGATTGCGCCGCTGAGCACGTTGTTATGGGCGGGAAAGCTGGTAGCAAATGTTTGATTAAACCACTTCACCAGGGTGCTGCTGGAGCGAAAATTCTCGCTCAATACCAGCGGCTCTATGTCAATATTGTCGAACACCTGAGTGCTGGCATTGTCGGCAACCTGTAAAAACAAACTGACATCCGCTTCGCGAAATCGGTAAATGGATTGCATCGGATCACCGACCAGAAATAAACTGCGGGCCGGGCCTTGCCCGGGAGTCCAGCCACGGGTGAGTCGTTTAAGCAACTCGATTTGTGCGTGCGAAGTATCCTGAAATTCATCCACCAGGATATGCTGTAACTCGTAGTCAAGATGCAAGGCTAATTCGGTGGGATTGCTCAGCTCCTGTAAAGCAAGATTGGCTCGCTGGGTAACTTCGCTGTGGTCACATTCGCCGGCGGCACGAAAACGTAATTGTAGCAATCCTGCCAACACCTTAAGTACATGATCCAACGCTGTGAGTTGCGCCCAATCCAGTTCATTAAACTGTAGCTGGGGTAGTCGCAATGCGCCATTGAGTTCGCCCAGTAATTCGTTATCGATGGCCAGTTCAGCCAGCAGGGCCTCGAACTCCTGCTTCTCAGGTGTTTTTGGCGGAAAGCCATTGCGCACGTTTACCTGTTTGCGAAAAGCAGCACCATCAGCTGTCAGCAACATCTGCGCCAGCGCCTGCCATTGCTGCACGCCCATCAAACGTACTGAGCGCTCAAATTTCGCTAACGGAGCCAGGCTGTCAGAAATTTTAACAGCGGCTTGCTGTTCGTCTTTGCTCAGGTTTCGGTGCGCAAATCCAGCCAGTGTCAGTAATCGCTCAGTAGTTTGCGCAGGCATCAAACGGCTCAGGATAGCAACCTGTTCATTGGCTACTGTCTGCCAGGCATGCTGTAAGGCTCCCCTTAGCTTCGGTAAATCGTTGTGCACCACATGCCTTAACCATTGGTCACGCTGTCGCAGCATGGAGGTAAACAGTTTACGCGCCTTGTTATAATTGTAATCAAGCTGCAGCATCACGCTTTGCAGGGCTTCGGACAAATCCGAATCACTTTCCAGCAATTCCAGCAGCAGTTGCTCAACTGCTGCTGCGTAATGCGCATCGGCTTTATCCGTAGTGCGGGGCCGGTCACCGAGGCGACTCAGCCAGGGCATGCTGCCGGCCAGGCGACCGCAAAATGCGTCTATGGTTTGAATTTGCAACTGATGGGGAGATTCCAATAATTGCCAGTCCAATTCGTGATTGCGCTGGATAACCGCATGTGCCAGTTCAATCCCCTGCTGCTCATAACTGTCGTTACTTACTTCGCCGCGTTCAGCCGCGCTGAGCAGTTGCATCAGGCGCTGTCGCATTTCAGCCGTGGCCTTGCGTGTGAAAGTAATGGCCAGCACCTGTCGTGGCTGTTGCACGGTGGCCAGCAGGCTCAGCATGCGATAGACAAGTAGCCCGGTTTTTCCTGAACCGGCCGGGGCCTGTACGATAAACGAACGGGTCGGATCAAGGGCGATGGAGCGGGCGTCGAAGTCAACCAGCATCGTCTATCTCCAGTGCCAGTTGCTTGAGTTGTGCCACACGACACAGTGATTTGAGATCGCAGTGCTGGCAGACCTGTTCATCGATCGGGTTGACCTCGGCCACACCATGTTTAAAGTCGTCGGCCAACTGCATGAGTGTCTTCGGCCACTGCGCGCGAGCCTGCTGCCATTCCTGCTCACCTGACTCAGAGCCCTTGTTGATCAGGCCGCGCTCAACCAGAGCCACGTATCTGCAATCAGGTTGTTGCAGCTGGCCATAGGCAATACCCGATAACGGCGTCTTTTTTCGCGCATCAAGCTGCAGTGCATAAAGCGGCAATTGGGGTTGCTTGATGCGCTCACCGAGCCAGTCTTTGCGCGTTACTGCGCCGGTCTTATAATCCACCAGCAGAGCTCGGCCATCGTCACACAGGTCGAGTCGGTCGATCTTAAAGCGAAACCGAATGCCACCCAGCTCACCGTGATAAGACTGCTCGGTTTCCACAACCTGAAACCCGAGCGGCCGTGTTAATTCAAGCTTAAACCACGCCATTAACAGCGCTGTCAACCGTGGCAGTTCGCGTTGCAGCAGTTTCATTTTAGCCGCTGTGAGACTGATGCCGGGATCGGCAATGGCGGTACCCGCCACATTTTCGGCAATGCTATAGCGGTCACTTTCTTGCAGAGAACTGAGTGCGCTCTGGCTGCCTAGTTGCTGCCAGGCTAATTGCAACATACGGTGTACCACACTACCGCGCTCGCGTGGATCCAGTCCAAACTCCGCTTCATCTAAGCTTTGATATTGCAACTGGTGGGTGGCGAAGGCTTTGAAGGCACATTGCGACTGGTTAATAAATATCTGCGATCCGCCGCGTGCCTGCCCCACATCTGACCAGACCGGGCCTGTCGAGTCCAGATAACTTTCGAGGGTCATATTTGTTGCCGTGCTGGTAGTGGGTTGGGCAACCTGAAACGCGCTGTTGCGGAACAACGGGGAAGGCCGGTTTTCCACTTCCTGATCACGCGTTGAATGCAATGCATAACTGACTATGGCCTGCCGGTTGTATCCCAGCAGGCTATGCAAAACACGGCGGGCCTGTGCATAAGCAGTATTCGAACTGGCTTCTGGGTAACCACAGTCCTGTAACAAACTATTCGGTATAAAAGCATCGCCCTGCGGTGGGGTGGGATATTGTTCACTCATACCAGTCAGCAGGCAGAGGTCTGCGGGCCGGCCAATGGCCTCATACACACCCGATATAAAAATCGGAGACTCTACGGCCTTGGGCAGGAACACCGCGTCACGGTTCATTTGTTCAATAATTTCGATCGTACGACCCAGCCCTACCTGCCGCTGTACCATGCTGAGCAACTTGAATTCCTCCAGTAAACGCTGCCAACGCTGCCACAGTTGGTATTGCACGCTGTCCATTGACTGCTGTCCGGTGCCGGTGCGCCAGCCCCACAACTGCAGCCAATCAGTGATCCGGCTCGCCCATTCAGGAAAGCTTAAGGCAGCAAAATTTGTGTCCTGTTTACGTTGCTGCAAATCTGCGGCAAGCGACTGTCGTTGTTCGAGTAAGTGTGCCAGGGCCTCAGCCCAGGGTGTCGGCCGGGTGCCACCGCCGCTTTGCTGCTGAAACTGTGCATATAAGTCCGGCAGGTCATCGAACTGCACATAGCGCAAACGCTGGCGTTGCAGCCACAATGCAAAGCTGCGGCACTCATCGCGGTGCTGGCGGCACAGGCCCAAAAATTCATTGCGTAGCAAAAAACTTAATTCAGTAACGGTACAGCGGCCGGATAACATTCGAATGACACGCAAAGCGGCTTCGATGGCGGGCCACTCGTGCAAGGCCTGACCCAGACTGAAACGGTACACACATGGCTGATGTAGAAGCTGCAGAGGCGAGTGCATGGGATAAAACACCTCGCGCGCCATCTCCCGCACCTGCTGATGACGCTGGGCAAGCTCAGGCACCACTACGTTGATGCGCTGGCCGGGGTGTGCTTCGAACTGGTTGCGTGCACGAAGCAACGCCGCGCGTAGTTCCTGTTGGCCGTCCTGGTGTGCCTGATAGGAGATCACCTCACAGTCCGGTTTGCCCTGATCACCGGTTTGCACATCAACTCCCCGCTCGCGCAGCTGCCTATTGTGCTGCTGTTGCGCGGCAGTAATTAAATCATAACAGTGCCAGTGCAGGGATTTAAACGGCGGCATAATCTCTTGCCGCAAAAGCTGTTGCTGCAACAACGGGAAGTCAATCTGGCCTCGTTTTTGCAACAGTATGCGGTAATCCTTAAGCCACTCGAGAAACTGCGCTATATCTGCCACATGGTTATCGCGCAAGGTTGCCTCGCTCAACTGCCAGTCGTGTATTAAGCGCCACGAACGTTGTACAGCGCGAGCGGTCTGTTGCACATTTAACAGGGTTAATTCGCTTTCACGCCGCTTCGATGTCTCAATCACCTGTGTCCATAACAGCAAGCTTTGCTGCTCAGAGATTAAACTTTGGGCGCCAGCCGCCTGCCCGAGCTGCTGATGATTTGCGTGCCACATGAGCAGCAGGTAGTCATTCCACAGCAGAATATTAGGCGACTCCCATACCCGCGAACCCTTGGCGATCTGATGGTGACTGAAACGCTCTATCAGGGAGTTGGCAAGACTTCGGGTGGGCACCACGACAGCCGCATCCTGCGTTAAGTTATACAGCCAGTCCTGATCCATTGCTTGAGTCTAACACCGGGGCAGCCGAGCGCATAAAGATTGTTAAACTCATAAAAAAAGCGGCCGTTTGGGCCGCTTTCTTTCTGCTGATTTGTGCTTAATTCAAGCCAGCCATATAGGCTGCTAGTTCTTTTATCTGTTGTTCAGACAGACCAAAGGCAATATTGTACATAATGTCGTTATAACCTTTGCGATCGCCCTTTTTATAAGCCAGCAACTGTTGTTCAAGGTATTCCTTGTGCTGCGCGGACACGCGCGGGTAATTTTTGGGAATACCATGGCCACTTGGACCATGGCAACTCATACACGCGGAAATTTTCCGTTCTGCAAAACCGCCGCGGTAGATGATTCGACCTGCTTCAGCCAATGCTTTATCGTCCTCGGTGAGCTTTGAGGTTACTTGTGCGGTCTGTGCAGCATAGAAGGCATCAAGGTCGGCCATGTCCTGGGCAGACAACATCGCAACCTGGCCCGCCATGATTGCATTGGCGCGCTCGCCGGACTTGAAGGCCTCCAGTTGGGCGGCAATATAACCCGGTACCTGGCCGGCAAGATTAGGATTGGCGGGGATCGAGCTTATTCCAGTCGCGCCGTGGCAGGCACCGCAAACAGCGGCTTTGGCTTCACCGGCAGCGGCATCACCTGAAGCTTGTACATTGCTGCTCAGGACAGCGAACAGACTGGTGATCAGGAGTATCTTTTTCAACATGTTGAGCCTCCAAATTGAGCTCGCAATCAGGAATACGAATCGGAGCGAGGTTTATAGCATGCTTGTTAACCGGCCTCAAGCCAATGACGGAAATTTGGGAGTTGTAACTCGTTATCGGCCAATTTATCGCAGCCCGGGATGATACAATTCGATGATGCCTGAATCCGTTGAAAACGACCAAATCAAGCGCGAGCCATTCCCCGAAATTCTTCGCGATCCGGAATTTCTGCTGGGAGCTGCAGAGGCGACCCAGTTTCCACAGGATGACAAGCCGGAGGTGGCCTTTGCAGGACGCTCTAACGTGGGCAAGTCGAGCGCCATCAATGCCATCACTAAACGACGCAAGTTAGCTCGCACCAGCAAAACGCCCGGTCGCACCCAGCAGATCAATTTCTTTTCGTTGGGCGAACATGCGCGCCTGGTGGACTTACCGGGCTACGGCTTTGCCCAGGTGCCGCTGGCGGTAAAACAAAAATGGCAAAAAACCATTCGTCAGTATTTGGCTGAGCGCAGCAATTTAATTGTGCTGGTACTGTTGATGGACATTCGTCACCCATTGACCGACCTGGACTGGCAAATGGTGCAGTGGGCCAGTGAATCCGCGCTGCCGACCCAGATCCTGCTCACCAAGGCCGATAAACTAAAACGCGGCAGGACTGCGACGGCAGTGTTGGACGTGGAACGCCAGTTGAGTCAGCTGGGCGATCATTTTGGAGTCGAGCCGTTCTCTTCGACAGACTATACGGGCGTAGAAAAAGTACGCAGACAACTCGCCGAGTGGGTTTCAGGCGAATGAGCTGACATTTTTAATAAAATAATAAGTGTCTTGAATTTCTGACACTTTTCGATTATCTTATGGAAAACACGGGGTTTATCGCATACTGGGGCTCGACTCCATTGCGGTTGAAAGAATTGTCTAGGGTAGGCAGTCCCCCCAAACGACATCCCCTTGGAATACCACTCAAAAAGGTATTTCGCCTACCCTGGACATCTTCCCCTTTCTATTTATTTCCTTTTCTACCAGCCCTGACCCGGCCGAGTGCTGTGTACTTTTTGCAGCAACACCAAGCCGATACCGCCAATTATCGTTGCTGTTTCACTGGCACAATTAATCTTGCGAGATGTCGAGAAAGACCGCACTTTAATTTATACTAGCAACATGATTGACAAGATAGTCTAGCGGCTCTGTAACGGATAGATCGATGACTTACCGGAAAACGATTTATGCGCTGGGATGCGCAGTGCTTCTCTCTTTGTCCGCCTGTAAAAGGCCAGGACAATCGACTGCCGAGTCTACTTCTGGTGATGAATTGCTTAAGGATGGTTTTTACGGCGAACCCGCGACTGATCAGCAACAAGCGGACGAAGTTATCAAATCCGATGAGGACATAGTTGCCAGCATGGAGTTTTCGACCATCGAGGACTCACAAACTGCGCCAACCAATGAGCCTGTACCGGAAAATGCCTGTGATGGGCAACATGCCGAATCTAACGATTTGCCAGTTATTTCCAGCCAGCAAGCCTGCGAGCGCATTGCAAATCGCCTGGCCAGTGTTTCACTGGAAGATTGTGAACAAGCCAAGCTCAGTCTAAGCAATTGTAAATCCATAGAGCAGTTTCCTATTCTGGTGCGCGAATTCGCACCCTTGCCGAATCGTGAACCGCAGGGTCGTATATTGGTTATTGGCGGTACCCATGGTGATGAGCTCACTTCTGTGAGTATAATTTTCAGGTGGATTGAAAAATTAAACCTGCACCACTCCGGCATGTTTCACTGGCGCATCGCGCCGATGATCAATCCGGATGGAGTGTTAAGAAAAGCAGCGTCCCGCACCAATCAACGTGGAGTTGACCTGAACAGGAACCTGCCGAGCGATGATTGGAACCAGAACGCGCTGCGCTACTGGGAAGAAAAGAGCGGCAAGAACAAGCGCCGTTACCCGGGACCCCATGCCGCCAGCGAACCCGAAACACAGTGGCTAGTGGACGAAATTGACACTTTCAAACCCGACGCAATAATCAGCGTGCATGCACCTTTTGGGGTTGTCGACTATGATGCGCTAGTTCTGAAGACAGCCCCTAAAAATCTTGGGAAACTGGTGCTGAACCTGCTGGGAACCTATCCCGGCTCGCTAGGCAATTACGCCGGCATTAACCGCAATATTCCGGTAATCACACTGGAATTACCCCATGCATGGGTTATGCCTTCAGAGACTGAAACAGCGAAAATCTGGTCGGATATTGTAAGCTGGTTAAGGAAGAACATAAATC
>JAHHOC010000265.1 GCA_018677115.1 Arenicella sp.
ACCCAGGGATGACAATAAGCCCGCACCGAAAATTTCATATTTGGAACGGATGCCCACCAGACCATACTCCACAGTCCACCAATGTAATCTTGCCAACAGAGCAGCTTCTGAAGGAACCGTGTTACGGGCGTTGGCTTGTTCCAGCGATTCCTCTGCCGCCTTAATTTCAGCACTGCTGGCGCCAACTTTTTCTTTGATTATAGAGAGCTCACGAACGGCTTGATAAACATCCCAGTCTGACTTGCTGGCAATCGCACGCATTCCGAATTCCCCGAAGCGTTGCAAAAATTCCGCATAGTCAATGTCGGTAAGGAACGGTGCATGGCCAGCGGCTTCGTGAACTATGTCCGGTGCCGGGGTGTACAGCATATGTTCGAAAGAACGGATATTGACTGCGATAACCAGGATTTTGATCGCCTGGAATTCCATAAATACGGCTGGTGGAAGAAAGCCGTCAACCACCACGGCGCGCCAGCCCAGTTTGTTTAGACTGTGGTTAATGTCCTCAATCCGCGGTACTGCTTCCAGGCCAATGCCGGTTTTTTCCAAACCGGTAAAGTAGTTGGCCTGCGCGCTGTCACGTAAATTGGTGTTCAGCTGATGCAATAGAAACCGCCAAACCGCGTGATCACGCGGGGTATAGCTCTCATAGTGCTGAGTCGCTACGAATGGCCTGAGGTGTTCCGGCAGGCTGGCTATAATCTGGCTTTGTTGTTCCAAGGTGGATCGTGCTCCGACTGGAGTTGATAGGCTTTGCTGAGTGTTGCGGACAAGCTTAGTCGAACAGACTATTCTCGGCAAAGAAATCTAACAGCGAGTCAACAATTAAAGGCTGCGGCAACGCCGTAGGATGCAGGCCGTCCTGTTGAATATAACCGGGGATAGAAAAAAATTCCTCGCGATAAAAATCGATATATGGGACTTCATGTTCAGCTGCGACATCACGGAAAATCTGGCGAAAACCATCAATGTATCGGGGGCCATGATTGGGCGGCAGAGAGATGCCCACAACGATGGGCTCGGCACCCGACTGCTTAATCATGTCGATCATATGCTGCAGGTTGTTTCTGATGCGGCTAAGAGGGTGGCCGCGTAAGCCGTCATTGGCGCCCAGCTGTAGCATGACCACATCGGGTTTGAGCTCATTGAGGGTCAGTTCGAGGCGCGCCAGGCCGCCGTCGGTGGTTTCGCCAGAGATACTGGCATTGGTTGTGTGGTGTGCCACCCCATTTTCCAACCAGTATTCATTCAGCAGATGGGCCCAGCCCTGCTCAACATCAATGCCGTAGGCGGCACTTAAACTATCGCCAAATACCAGCAGATGTTTACCTTGAGTCGCGTTCGCCCAGTTGTTGTAAATTACTCCAACGCCGACTATTAAAAAAAGTTTAATCAGATGTGCTTTAGTCATACAAATTGATTACCCGAGGTCAGGTAGAATCAACTCCTATTTTAACAGACTAGAGATGAAATCGATTGACTCAAGCAATTATTAGAGCGGAGGGGGTGAGTAAGCGTGTTAGCACCGCAGAGCATGAACTTACTATTCTTAATAATGTGTCGCTTACTGTCAGCGCTGGGCAAAGCCTGGCAATCGTAGGGCCCTCTGGAGCCGGCAAGTCTACCCTGCTCGGATTGCTGGCGGGACTGGATTCGCCTACGGAAGGTGAAATCTGGCTGGGTGACCAGCAGATCACGCAGATGGATGAAGAAGGGCGCGCCGCTGTACGGGCGGAACTGGTCGGATTTGTGTTTCAAACCTTCCAACTACTAAGCAGTCTGACGGCGCTCGAAAACGTGTCTTTGCCGATGGAACTGGCCGGCGAAAAACAGGCGCGTGGAAGAGCCATTGATTTCCTGAACAAAGTGGGCCTTGCCGAGCGCCTGACTCACTACCCAAAGCAACTGTCGGGTGGGGAGCAGCAACGGGTTGCCATCGCCCGGGCGTTTGCATGTCAACCCAAAATATTGTTTGCCGATGAGCCGACCGGAAATCTTGATCAGGCCACCGGACTTAAAGTCAGCGATCTATTATTTGCGTTGAATCAGCAGAGCGACACCACCCTGGTACTGGTAACGCACGAGCAGCGACTGGCAGAACGTTGCGACAAAATTGTGTCAATTGATGACGGACGTTTGCTGGAGAGTTAAATGAACTTCATTGATGCCAAACTGCTGTGGCGAGACTGGCGAGGGGGGCAGCTTAACCTGATCGTTAGCTCATTGATTCTCGCTGTGATGGTGGTTACGGCTGTCAGCCTGCTGGCCGATCGGGTGGAGCGGGGGCTCAACGACCAGATCAGCAGCTTTCTCGCCGCCGACCTCTCAGTACAGGGAAACCTTGCCATCGATCCCAAGTATCTACAACAGGCAGAGCAATTGAAGATGCAGCATGCCAAAGTTGCTCATTTTCGCTCGATGGTATTTTTTGGTGAAGCAAATCACCTGGCCGCTGTTAAAGCGGTGGAAGCAGCTTATCCCTTGCGAGGCTTGATCGAACTGTCCGGAAACATCGAGCTGGATCAGACACAAAAAATTGCCAACGGCCCACCGCGTGGGGAGATTTGGGTCGATCCAAGGCTACTTAATCTGCTTGATTTAGAGCTCGGCGATAGTTTGGAAGTGGGATACAGCAAATTGAAAGTGGCGCGCCTCATCGCCAAGGAACCAGATCGCGGAACCGGGTTTTCAGTGGCCGGCGCGCGAATCATGATGAATTATGACGATCTTGAGCAGACCCAATTGATCAGGCCGGGCAGTCAAATATTTTACAAGCTGCTACTGGCTGGCGACGAGCAACAAATTGCCGACTACACCACCTGGTATAAACTGGATAGCAAGAATTCGATAGGTGAAGAAGGGGTTTCGCACTATCGCCTGCAAACGCCAGAAAATTCTGAACAGCGCCTATCTGAAGCCTTGCAACGTGGACGCGCCTTCCTGCTGCTAAGTGGCACCATCGGTGTGCTGCTGGCCGGGCTGGCGATGGCGCTCGCCAGCCACCGCTACGCAAATCGCCTTACCGATCAGGTCGCCCTGATGAAGGCCTGGGGACAATCCAGTAGAGCGATTCGGCGTAGTCAGCTTATCCGTTTGTTGATGATTGCAACTACATCCACACTCGTCGGTATTGTGTTGGGCTGGATAGCGCATTACATGTTGCTGGAAGTGGCTAAAGAGTTGTTTCAGGCGGTGTTACCACCGCCGGGATGGCGCCCTTGGGTGGTTGCTTCTATCACCGGTTTGGTTTGTGTCATCGGTTTTGCTCTACCCGCTTTATGGCACCTTCCGACAATTGCACCATTGAAGGTGCTGCGGCGTGATTTACCAGACGATCTTGTCAGCCAGGGCAAACGTCTGGTTATCGGCATCGCCGCGTTGCTCGCGTTAACGCTCTGGTACAGCGGCAGCATTGTCATGGCGACAATGTTCCTGGCGGCACTTTTTGCCCTGTTCGCCGTGTGTGCGTTGATTGCGCTGCAAATTCTCAAACTGGTACAAAGTTTTGGTAGTTGGCACGGCAGCTATGTGCGCCTTGGTCTGGCCAACCTGTGGCGTCGACGTGCTCAAACACTGGTTCAACTAGTAGGATTTTCCACCACCCTGATGTTGTTACTGGTGGTGGTTGGTATGCGCACTAATCTGATCGCCGAATGGCAGGCGCAACTACCGGAGAACGCACCTAGCCACTTTCTATTCAATGTGGCCAGTTCGGAGTTGCAGCCGATTCAGCAACTCCTTGATCAGGCAGATGCTGAAGCAGGGCGCTGGTACCCAATGGTTCGCGGCCGCCTGGTGGGGCTTAATGGTGAGCCGCTGAGCCGTTCACGGTTGCAACAATCAGGCGGTTTGAGTCGGGAAGTGAATTTGACACAATCGCTCGAGTTGCCGGAGGCAAATAAGATTATTGAAGGCAGCTGGTGGCAAGAATCCACCAACGGTCATCAATTTTCCCTGGAAATTGATGTTGCCCGGGAATTGGATGTAGGGC
>JAHHOC010000278.1 GCA_018677115.1 Arenicella sp.
CTTCACTTCTGCGGCAGCCAGCATCGCCTCTTCAGCAAAATGTTCAGCCTCAAGCTCCAGGCCGCAGTTCCAAGAGCCCAGCTTTACCCAGCGCATATCATCTGACTGAGGCATCCAGGCAAATCCCTCCGTTAAAAAATAGGTTCTGCGGGGTTTTTCCTCACGCGCCACTTCAACCATAGAAGCATGCTTACAGTCTTTTTCAGCGTACACCAGGCAGACGATGTAGCCTGTCTGCACAGCCTTATGAACACGTACCGATTTGAGGAAATTCTGGCATCCTGGGCTGCTGGATTTTTTCGGCGTCAGCATTACACGATCGCCTTGCATTTGCTTGTTTACTTTATAGAAACGAATACTTTTTTTGGGGCTGGCAGGGGCTGGCAGTTGCAAGTCCTCCTGCGACTCGGCATGTGCATGGCCGAAGCCGGAAAGCGCAAATAATTGAAGCGACAATGTCAGCAACATTGAGCACGGGAAAACGAAACATTTCATCTGTGAAGATCGTGATTGATATGAAAAATTTATACCCAAGAACCGCCAAACCGGAAACTAATCAACAGAAGAGATAATTTTGGAGCGACGATCGAGAAGCATAAACGCCCCGGCCTTGTTAGTCCACCGCAGACGATACTTAAGGGATCAACACGGCGGCGCCAGTCAGGTTTCCCTCCCGCAGGTCGGCGAGCGCCTGATTAGCATCCTCAAGTGCATATTTTTGGATTTTGGTCTCAATCGGTACTGTCGGGGCCAGCGCCAAAAAATCAATTGCATCCTGCCGCGTCAGGTTGGCAACTGAACGCACCATACGTTCTCCCCATAGGATGCTGTAAGGAAATTGCGGAATATCCGACATATGGATACCACCGCAGACCACTACGCCGCCTTTGCGCACTGCTCGCAAAGCTGCCGGCACCAACGGGCCGACCGGGGCAAAAATGATTGCAGCATCAAGTTCAGCGGGCGAAGGCTGGTCTGAATCGCCGGCCCAGCAGGCACCCATTTCCAATGCAAATTGCTGTGCCGCCTCGTCACCTGGGCTGGTGAAAGCATAGACCTCCTGATTGCGGGATAGGGCTACCTGGATCACAATATGCGCTGCCGCGCCGAAGCCATAAATGCCAATACGCTGAGCATTGTCTCCGGTCATGCTGAGAGAACGATAGCCGATCAAGCCTGCGCACAAAAGTGGCGCCAGTTCGGCATCGGTATTATCGCCGTATAGAGGGAAGCAATAGCGTGCGTCGGCAACCGTTATATCTGCAAAGCCGCCATCAATCTGGTAACCGGTAAACGCTGGCGTATCACACAGGTTTTCGGATCCGGATTCACAATATCCACAACATCCGCAGGTGTGCCCCAACCACGGGATGCCAATGCGCTGACCGATATTGAAATGTTCCACACCACTGCCTAGCTCGCTAACTGTGCCGACAATCTCGTGGCCTGGAATAATTGGCAGCTTTGCCTCGGTCAGGTCACCATCGGTGACATGCAAGTCGGTGCGGCATACGCCACAGGCAGATACTTTAACTTGCACCTGATCGGGGCCGGGTTTAGGGTCTTCGCGCTCAACAAGTTGCAGCGGCTGCCCGGTGGCCTGCAAAATCATGGCTCTCATGTGAATTTACGCCGTCAATCATTGAAATCTCGATCAGAAGATTAGCATATTCATGATGACTTGAATCGCTTAGCGGCCTTCAACCGCTAAGCAGCCCCTGGGCACTTCAACTTTTGTGTCTGTTTTCATGAGTATGCATGGTCTCAAGGAACGCCTGAAACATGCTAAAAGCTCTTACGCGTTTACACGGAAACTGGGGCATAGCAAATTGAGTTTATTTATCGATTGGGAATCACGGATTACGTCTGTAATTTTGAAGTTGAACGTTTAGAATTTGAGGTTTAACCATGCTACTAAAAGGCGCTAAAAAACCTTAGTTTCTTGGCCAATAAATCCGCAGGCCAGCCTGTAAGCTTGCCGATTTTCAGGTTAAACTGGCATATATGGCGATTGTCGCGCTTAGGAAGTCCACGCAACGGGGTGTCGAAATATGCCGATGGAACTTGGTAGCATTAATTGACCAACGCTGGGCCTTGTCCCTGAATGTAAACCGGTTTCACAGCAAGCAACGCAATCGCACTGGATATTCTGTCGCCTGGATTTTCAGCGATAATTTATCGAAGACTAAGTGGCGTAGTTCGTTGCTTGATTCAGGCTACCTGGAAAACTGCAGGGACGTAGCTCAAAATTTAACCGGCCGGGATTCGTATATTGACGCTTTTCTGGAAGCTACCGAAAACGGATGCGTGTTCGCACCTTACAAACTGTGTGAGTCAAATGTCAAATCGGAAAGCGGACTAGATATTGAGATTGGAGGGTGCCGGATAACTATAGAGAACTCCCTGGAAAATGCCTCAATTCGAATAATTGACAGAGAATTGGAAGTCGAAATACTAGGTGAGACGAAGGTCAGCAGGATATTCCAGTCCAGATTTCAGCAGTCCGAATCAATTTTCATAAACTCAGTTGAAAACCCCTGGTACAGATGCACATCGACTATCTCGCTTAATTCCTCGATACGTCAATATTTTTCGGGGGATCTATGGGTTGATCGTCAGGACCTGTACGGCATTTCCCGGTCCGTAATATTAAAGGGTCTGATTCTCGATTGGTGCCTATTTTCAATTCGGCTGACTGGCAATAAGGTCATGCGAATATTCCAATCAGGCAACCGACATGAAGAGGTACAGGCTACGATATTCTCAACCGACGGTAAAACCAGAAAATTGAGTTCTCTGAGTCTTTCTGGACACGGCAAGTACGAGAGCCTGCGTACCTACAATAAATATCCCGGCGGCTGGTCGATTAGTGACGGAAAAGGTAAAGTCATGCTGGAAGTTATTCCTGTTGTTGACGATCAGGAGGTATATACGTTTTCGTTACAACGTGGGGTAATGCAGTACCACTGTACGGTCGAAGGGAAAGTCGACGGGCTAGAGGTGGATGGTACTGCAAATGTTGAAGCAACAGGTAGCCGATTTGATTTTAATGAGTTTTTCTGGGGACAGAAGAAAACCAACCTGGCCAGTCAATTGGAAGCATTTATTCCTGAGCAGGTTTCCGAGCGTTGGCTGCGGAGGTTATGCCGATCACGACAGCATATTAATCTAGACCTGGATGCATTGCAGAAGAGCATTATCGCACCACTCTGGTCGATGATGAATCGCGGGGGTAAGGGGTGGAGAAGCACTTGGTATACGCTTTGTTGCCACGCGTTCGGCAATAGTATCGAGAATGAGCAGATTCGGGGGCTGTTACCAGTTACCGAACTTATTCATACGGGAAGCCTGATAATCGATGATATACAAGATCATTCACTCTTAAGGAGAGGAAAACCCGCTCTGCATACGGAAATAGGCACCGACCTTGCCATCAATGTTGGAAACTTCTGCTATTTCCTTCCGCTTTGCGTGGTGGACGAAATAAAAGGGCTAGATGATGGTCAGCGTTACCGAATCCTGTCAATCGTTCTTGAAACTCTTCGCCTTGGGCATCTTGGCCAGGCGGTTGATCTGATGTGGTCAAATTCCAGAATGGATGTTGCCGCAAAGCTTGAGGAAATAGAGCAAACAACCAATCAACTTATAGAGCAGTATAGAAGTAAGTCCGGCTGCCAGTTAAATGCCATAGCCAGAATAGCTGGAGAATTGAATCGTGCGCCTGCAGAACTGGTCCGGGCACTGGCAGACTATTCGGATTCATTTGGTGTGGTTTTTCAGATCATAGATGATGTGATCGATGTGGTAGATGGAAAGGCTGTGCTTGGAAAGGAGAATAATGAGGATTTGCGTAATTTCAAACTGAATTTTGTCATGCTTAAGGCATTTGGATCTCTGGATGCGTCTAGCCGGGTTAAGTGGTTTGAGAGGATTCAGTCTTCAGAGCAGGGTACGCGGACGAAACTTCTACTTAAACTCATTTATTCTACCGATGCAGTCCATGCAGCATTGAGCGATGCATACGACATATACAATCAGTCTCTTAAAAAACTGGACAGCTTACCCGCAACCGATGCGAAACTGATGATGAAGTTGGTCCCCGCGTGGTTACTCGATCAACAACGAATTAAGCTCAAATCCTGGGAAGTAAAACTACAGCGGAAAAATTAGCATTCGGATGAAAGCAAAACAGTGCCGCCCAATTAGAATTTTGCTCTCATGCTTCAACCCTCTTTCCGCCTTCGCTGAATCCTCTGTATATACCGACGACCCGATTGCATATAACCACCATCAGGAAGCGGCTGCTTTGTTGCGGCGTTTTCACCTGACAGTCGAAGAACAAGGCGGTATGAAAATGCCCGGTTTCAAAGACAGCGCCGCGGTCAATCCAGTATGAGACACAATTTTGGCAGTGGCCTCACAGAACGGCAATGCTATGATTTCATCGAGTATCTTAAAACCCTATAACATTGACGAAATATGACAGCCACGCCGTTACTGACGCTTGACCGGGTAAGCAAACGGTATGCTTCGCCCCAGCAGGCTGTGCTATCTGACGTTCAATTGTCGGTCGATGCCGGGGAACTAATCGCCATCACCGGTCCCAGTGGGAGCGGTAAATCCACCTTGTTATACATAATGTGTGGACTTGAAGACGCATCGTCCGGAGATATCGTCTTTGATGGAATAACTAATCCTTGTCGTAGAGATTGGGTGCATCTGCGTGCACGTCGAATCGGCCTAGTGTTCCAGGCCTTTAACCTCCTTGCTCAGCTGACCGCGTTGGAAAATATAGAGCTACCGATGTTGGGTATTATTAATGACAGCGCAGAACGGAAAGAAAAAGCTGAGCATTTGCTCGAGCAGGTTGGCTTATCAAATCGCGCTACGCATCTCCCACAGGAAATGTCCGGAGGAGAACAGCAACGGGTGGCAATTGCGCGCAGCCTGGCTAACTCGCCAGATATCCTGTTATGCGATGAACCAACCGGAAACCTAGATAGCAAATCCGCCGCCCAGGTCCTCGATTTGTTAAATGAACGATATAACAGACAAGGTATGTCCCTCGTAATTGTGACGCACAATTCGGAAATTGCGTCGACCTGTGACAGGTCGCTCCGCATTGTTGATGGTAAACTATCATGAGCCCTCTCACCTTGCCTTTTATTACCTTGCTCAGGCGTCCGGTTCGCAGTGGCCTGACCGTGTTGGGAATAGCCGTGGCGGTAGCAGGGATAATTTCTATACAGGGTCTGGTAAACGGCCTAGAAAAAGCATGGATCGGCGGAATTGAAAACCGGGGGACTTCGATAATAGGTGTGCGAAAAGGCGCTGTGGAATTACTTGGCGCCACTTTCCCGGCTGAAATCATCGAAGAGTTTGACTCATTTAACAACCTGGCTGCCGTAGCGGGTGAACTGGTCAGACTGGTAGATATTGACCCCAGCTTGGGTTTTGAAAGCCAGATGACGATTCTTTATGGATGGGACCCGGAACAGTACCTGTGGCAAGAATTGGAGTTTAGTGAACGCGCTAATCGAATTCTCGAGACTGATGTCGAATTCGTTTTTCTTGGTCCGGCTAAGGCTGATCAGCTCGGATTATCAGTGGGAGGCGACTTGGTCATACAGGACAGGACGTTTCCAGTTGCAGGAATCTTCATCCCTAAAGGGGTAATGATGAGCAACGCGATTATCATGCCATTATCGACCCTCCAGGAAACAACCGGTCTGGAAGGGAAAATAAATTTTCTCAATCTTCGCCTCAGGGCTGGTATCGACGAGGTGCTGGCTCGGGACCTCATAGTTGAGCTGTCATCTAAATTTAAGGATCTTAGGTTTACCGAGACCGGCCGACTTGCCGATACCGTTAGTTTCTTCGAAATATGGAAAGCGTTGTCCTGGGGAGCGTCCATAATTGTGCTGGGAATGGGAATTGTGATTACGCTCAACACTCTGTTGATGTCTGTTACAGAGCGAACTTGGGAGATCGGCGTTTTGTCCTCTATTGGCTGGGGAGATGGTCGTATTTTCAGATTAATCATGACCGAGGGGATGATCATTACCCTCGTAGGTGGAATAGCCGGAATTCTAATTGGCATGGTAGGGCTAATTGCCCTTGCCGGAATACCCCTCATGGCTGGTTTCCTGTCGCCAGATTTTTCCGTTTTAGAGATTTTTAAAATCATCCTGTTTATCTTGGTGATGGGCTTCATAAGCAGTTACTACCCTGCGTATCGTGCTATACGTATCCAGCCCGCTGAAGCATTACGACATCACTAAGTTGCGAGGGTAAAAATTGAGTCTCGAACCCAATATCGTTCAACAGTCCTCTCTATATTTCACAGCCAGTTTAACCCTGCTTAGTACCTACGTGCTGCTCTATTGGTGGAGGCGATCGTATCGAAGCAGTAGTTTAATTTCAGCTTTAATGTCTATGACAACGGCGGTGTATGCGCTGGCATTTGTTCCTGAATATTGGAATCCACCGCAGTTGTTGAAAATTCATCCAGGTATCGAGGATATTATATTTTCATTTGCAAACGGCGGCATCGTATGGATATTGGCATGCCATCCTCGCCAGGAAAAAATGGTGGAAAACCAGTTTGGAACAAAACTATTTCGTTATTTGATAGTTTCGGTTTCTTTCCTCATCATCCTGGCTGTACTCTGGTTTGCAGGTGTACCTGTAATGATAAGTGTGCTTGCATCATCAATGGTTGTTGCCCTATATCTTATAAAGTTCAGCTATAAAAATATGTGGTTTGCCGTTAGGGGGGGGATTTTGTTTACCTTAATGTACATCTTGGGTTTATTCACTGTTCTCACCATCGAACCGGATGTTATTAATGCCTGGAATCACGAAAAGCTATTGGGGATAAGATTAATCGGAATTCCTCTGGAAGAATATCTATGGGCATTTTCCTACGGATTTATTTGGCCGATGTTTGTCAGATTTGTGTTGTTTGAGAATCCAATCCGTAGCGGGCAGAGTTCAATACCGCCTGCAGCTAAGCGAACAAAAACATGAAAATATTGAAACGCGCTATCATTTTGACAATTATGAACCGGTCACAATTTTCGTGGATTAAAACCTATATGTATCAGTGATGGGGTGCCATTGTCACTGTTTAGAAAAGTTGCCATGCCATAGTTCAACAGCCATGCTCCTAATGCTAGTTATTTATCGGCTACCCTCAGGGAAGGTCAATAATGTTATGTGACGCAAGATGTAATTATCAGCCAGTCTGCTATGAACCAGGATCCACAACACATTGTTCTTCAAGGCGTGATATGCCCCCATCCAGAACATACAGATAGGTCGGCAAACTGTGGTAGCAGGCAATGCTGTGTTTAATCCGTTTAATCGGGTGTGAGTCAATCTCAAGTTCATGCCAGATATGACGATAACCAAAATAGGGGGCCGGTACGCGGGGAATGAGATCGGGTTTGTTGACCACCCGCACACTGTTTTTGATGCGCGACTGGAAAGCGCTTACAAATTTAGCATCGCCGGTCAGCGGCGAAGCAAAGGTCAATAGTTCCACTTCGTCAGCATAATCCGAGATCGTGGCGTTAAACGCCACCAGCGTAGCCAGTGACGATCCCAGGCTATGACCTACGACGATAATCCGGTTGAGTCTGTGTTTCAGCCCGCGCATGAACGTATCCAGCTGAACAAATACCGCCGCATCGGGCTTTGACACCGTAAAACTGGCGAATATTTCCTTAAATCCTAATTCGACACGGCCAAAGTCGCGGTTATCGTTGTAATGCACCTTGCCCAGCTTCCAATCGTCAATCCATTCCTGTCTGTCCGAAGTGCCGCGAATGCTGATAACCAGCACGCCGTGCTGTTCTGGCCCCAGCCACGATAAATGGCCGTATAACTCCTTACGGCCTTTACTGCTATCCATGCCCTGTAAATTGGCGATGGGTGTGAATCCGGCCTGGAACGGCGAGGGAAACGGTGGATTGGGGTCATTCCTGTTGTCCTTCAACTGGGCATCAAAAATCTTATAAGCGAGATTAACCAGTCTGCCAAATGTCAGTATGGCCGGTTTATCAAAGCCCAGAGCAGCGGACTGCTCCATGTCTATCGGGTATTCCGGCTTCACAATGCCGCAAGCGGACAATGACAGCACGATTGCCAAAAGCAAAACAGTTTTCCAGATTCCAGTCATAATTCACTCGACCGCGAGGCTATGCGGCAGTAAGTATGATTGAGAAAACACCTGATTAGAACAGCAATCCAGTTCTATTTTGGCAGGTTATACAGCCATCACAAAACAAGCAACGAGTTATAGTTTATCGTCGAAAGGCTGAGATAGCTATTTGGTCCAGTTTTCTGCCTAATAAAAACATAGAGTTATGCTCTATTTCTAACCACTTTTCACCAACGACAATCGAATTAACGCTTACTATTCACATACGGGTAAGTTTGGAATTTAACGGAACGCTGCTTTTTTAGAATGCGAATTCGTAAATTTCTGCACTTGCTATCATGAACCAGGAAGATGTCCGCTGAATATGCTAATCGGACATTGGCATATAATGACCTGATTGCACTAATTTGAACTAACCAAGAATAAATTTCACGCTGGCCCAAAATAATTGAGTGATTCTATGCTTACAACCAATTTACCCTGATGGACAGAAACACGCATATTCTGCAAAACATCGACAAATCCGGTCGCGGGCTGGAAATAGGACCCAGCCACAGCCCGATTACTGCCAGACGAGAAGGCTACAATGTTGAAATCATTGATCACTTGACGCGGGAACAGTTAGTTGAAAAATATACCGGCCACGGGGTAAATGTCGAAAATATTGAGGATGTCGATTATGTCTGGCAGGGTGAGTCCTTTGCCGAGCTGACCGGTAACAGTAATCACTACGATTGGATTATTTCTTCACACAGCATAGAACACGCGCCTGATTTGATCGGTTTTCTGAATGACTGTGAAGACCTACTTAAGGAGGGCGGCGTGTTGTCGCTAGCTGTTCCAGATAAGCGATTCAGCTTCGATCACTTCAGGCCAGCGACCGGGCTGGCGCAGGTAATTGACACCCATGCCTTAAAGCCCGCGACACATAGCCAGGGAAAGATTGCTGAACACTATTTGAACGCCGTGTCTAAAAATGAACAGATTGCCTGGGCAGCACACTCAACCGGTGATATACGGCCGGTACATGATCTGCAGACTGTAACGGCAGCGATGCATTCAGCGAACCGGGAAGAAGTCTACTTGGATGTGCACGCCTGGTGTTTTGTGCCCAATTCCTTTCGCCTCATACTGCATGACCTGCATCTGCTTGGTTTCACGCAGCTGCGTGAACTGTATTTTTATTCGCCGGTCGGTTCTGAATTCTACATTACCCTTGCCAAATCAGGCACCGGCCCAACTGAATCGAGGATGGAGTTGCTCGAAAATATTGAAGCGGAGCTGAGGTTCAGTGCACCGCAAGCTGAAGATATCATCAAGGCGATAGAGTATTCGGTATCTACCGGATTTATGGCTCGCATAATGCAAAAACTAAGATCCTGAAAAGGCCATTTTGAATAAAAGAGCTCTGACATTTCAATAAAATTTTACTCAGACTCCAGTTATTAGTTACCGATAGTCATTACTATCAACCTATTGCGTCGACCTTGGCGGCAATCAGGAACAGGCTGTTGGCACGGCCGTGCGTCCAGTGTTCCTGCGTTTCGAAACCTGCCGTCGCCACCTCACTCAACATGTTGTTTGCACTGACGAAACTGACATAAGGTGCCTTCCCGATCCATTGCAGCACCGGAATCACCGGTCGCAAGAACCACATTCGGACAGCCAGACATACGGTGCTCGATACGAACAGGCCGCCAGGTTTCAGCAGCCGGTGTATTTTTGCCAGCGCCGCGGTGCGATCCGGCAGCAGGTGTAGCAGGTTCAGCGCCAGCACCATGTCATAGGTGCCGTCGGTGTCGAAGTCCTCTACACCCGACTGTATGAAGCGTATATTGTCGATACCGGCGTCCTCTGCTTTTTCACGGCCGAATGCGATCATCGCAGCGGACACGTCGGTCGCGTCGATATGAGCCACATGCCGCGCGTGCTCCAGCGCTGTCGACCCGGTGCCGCAGCCTAACTCCAATACCTGCATGTCTGGCCGCATAAGCGCCTGGGTCGCAGCAAGCTTGCGGGCGTAGCTCTCGGTGTCGCTGATGGGTTGCTTGCTGTAGTCGGGAGCTACGCGGTCCCAGAACTCGGCGGAATTGACGGTCATGATGGATGCCTCAGTTGGACAGAGGGGCCAGGTCTTGGATCTTGACACACAACGACGGAAGACCGTTGACGGAAGACCGTTAATAAATATAGCGGACGTTGGCGGAGCATGGGCTTCAACCGAGTCTGATCCTTTCGATACGTTACAGAATCTTTAACGTCTAAATTAATTGCCGGTCAAACAATAAAACTATTGGTGCTGACAAATTTACTACTATAAATATTGTACATAAAAGGGTACAGACCACGTTTTTCG
>JAHHOC010000452.1 GCA_018677115.1 Arenicella sp.
AAGCTGACTACATCTGGGCCAGGCAGCTGGTTCTCGATAGAGCCTTGACCGCTAAATGTGAGGTCTTCTTCTCTCCCTCTGCTGAGCAGTTAGATGCCACTGATCTGGCCGACTGGATTTTGCGGGATCTACTGCCTGTCAGGTTGCAGGTTCAACTGCATAAAATACTCTGGAATAACGAGGCAGGACGGTGACTGCACACAACGAGCGAGCCGTAGTGTTGGTGTCCGGTGGTCTGGATTCAGCAACGGTATTGGCGATGGCGACTGGGCAGGGTTATCAGTGCTATGCCTTGAGTATCGATTATGGGCAGCGCCACCGCTTGGAGTTAGATCGTGCACGGCAGGTGGCCAGGACTGGCGGCGCGGTCGACCATCGAGTAATAAAAATAGACCTGGCGGCATTCGGTGGCTCGGCGCTCACTGATCAGGCGATTGAAGTGCCGACTACTGAATCTAACGACATCCCGATTACCTATGTGCCGGCACGCAACACTGTGTTTCTCTCCATAGCCCTCGGCTGGGCTGAGGTTTTGCAAGCGCGGGCTATATTCATTGGCGCCAATGCGGTTGATTACTCAGGTTATCCCGATTGCCGACCGGAATATATTGAAGCCTTTCAGCAACTTGCCAACCTCGCCACCAAGGCCGGTATCGAGGGTGACGTCATCACGGTGCAGGCACCGCTGATAAATATGACGAAAGCTGAAATCATCAGCACCGGGGTACGCCTGGGTGTTGATTTCGGCTTGACCATTTCCTGCTATAACCCGGAAGCCAATGGGCGAGTTTGCGGGGTTTGTGATTCATGCCGTATTCGTGCTGCAGGCTTCTCCGATGCCGGCATAGAGGATCCCGCGATAGTAAGCTGAAACAGCTCGCTGACCGATTTAACTATCAATCGAGGACAGTTTGGATGATCGAAAAATACGGACGGCATCATCCCGAAAAAGGTTGACCCCGACCCTCAATGACAAGATAATCACGCCTCATTTTTGCGCGACACTGCGGAAAATGATTTGAGAAATGGGGCGTTAGCTCAGTTGGTAGAGCATCTGACTTTTAATCAGGTGGTCGCGCGTTCGAATCGCGCACGCCCCACCACTCGAATAAACAACCGGCCTTGTGCCGGTTTTTTATTTGGGTTCGCAAATAACTTGAGCGCATTCTATTGAGGCTCCAATCGGAGGTGATGGCTATGTCAATACTGCGAGGTCATTGGGATTGATTTTTGATCACAACAGACGTTCAAATACCTCATTTGAACGTCTGACGGGGTAACAAAATGCGCCGATGACACGCAAAAATTCGGCACCGGGATGACAAAAAACGGCAAAAATGGCCTGATGCTCGGCCGTTTCTGAGCAAGTGTATGGAAAATCAGTCGTATTCCAGTGTCCAGAGCCATGGCTTATCGGACTAAAGTCGGAACTTTTCGAAAACGCACAATTGGCCGCTTGTTTTTTGGCTACAATTGATCCCGGAACTGTCACTGAGCAAACCTGGCATCGGCCGGAATTGAATGCTGAAGCGGGGCGAAAGCGACAGATTGTATGAATTTGAACGGGTAAATTCTGATGACTAAATTAGATGGGCTAGGTCGGCGGATAGTGCAGATAATAGACGGTGAGGAACTGTTTACTGCTATCAGCGACACTGCGGTCGCCGGCACCGCCCTTCATCAAAAAGTGTCCATTCAGCGTGCCGCTCATCATAGTGGTGCCGATTCGTTCGTGCTCGACGGGGCGGGGCTGGATAAGAAAAAGCTGGTATGGGCCTTTGCCGCCGGATTAAACCAGGACGCCACTGCTGCCGGGCTTGATTCCGAACAATGCTCGTTCTACCGCGCCGCCTGCGAAGCGGTCATGCAGTTGAAGCGGATTGTCGTAGCCATTCATCGTGCGCAGCATGCCGAACGCGAGGCCCTTTCAATGCTGTCGCGGGTCTCGGGTTTTGCGCGCAGAAATGGATTGGTGTTCAAAGTGATCCTGATCGGTGACATACCCCAACTTACTGAGAATGCCTATTTCACCGGCATCCGGGTTGACCGTTTTATTCCGCGCAAGACTGCGGCCAATGCCTACGACGAAAGGAGTCGACAAATGTTTTCAGTGCAGGAATTTACTCAAGCAATTTAGTACCCTGCGGCCGACTCAGCTGTACGGCCCCACCCCCTGCACACAGTTGTTATCAGCGGAACCGGGTTCCGTATTAGTGCCTAGACGGGGGAAATCCCGCTGCTTCTGCATGATCGCCCCAAAAC
>JAHHOC010000287.1 GCA_018677115.1 Arenicella sp.
GTAAATTGCTGTTCCCCCGCGGAATAGTTGATTTCTTTACTTTCGACCTTCATTTACCGTTCTCCAAATTGACTTGCAGAGGATACCAGAAACCTTGTTTTAGCTTAACAGTAACCCTACATAGCAAGTAGTGATCATTTTACAAATGTGCAGGTAGATTATGAGAATGGATAAACTTACATCCAAGTTCCAGTTAGCGCTGGCTGATGCGCAGAGCTTGGCGGTGGGCAAGGACCACCAATTCATCGAGCCGGTTCATGTCCTTGCAGCTATGCTGCAGCAGGAAGGCGGTAGCGTGCGGCCCTTGCTGGCGCGGGTAGGCGTGGCCACTGCGCAACTGTCGGAAAATATGCAGGCGGCAATCGACGCGTTGCCGCAGGTTCAGGGTCAGGCGGGTGAAGTACACCTCTCGCAAAATACCTCTCGCCTGTTGAATGTGGCCGACAAATTATCGCAAAAGCGTGGTGATTCTTTTATTTCCAGTGATTTATTTTTACTGGCCCTGGTCGATGACAAAGACCCCTGTGCCGGTTTGCTGCGTGAAGCAGGAGCGAGTAAACCCGCATTAGAGAAAGCCATAGACGATGTGCGCGGCGGTGCCAGTGTGGACGATGCCAATGCGGAAGACACTCTACAGGCATTGGAGAAATACACTATCGATGTTACTGAGCGCGCTGAGCAGGGAAAGCTTGATCCTGTGATTGGAAGGGATGATGAGATCCGTCGCACAGTACAGGTCTTGCAACGCCGCACCAAGAATAATCCGGTATTAATCGGCGAACCCGGCGTTGGCAAAACCGCTATTGTAGAGGGTCTGGCCCAGCGGATAGTTAATGGCGAAGTTCCCGAGGGGATCAAGAATAAGCGATTACTATCGCTTGATTTAGGAGCGCTCATCGCCGGAGCCAAGTTTCGTGGTGAATTTGAAGAACGCCTGAAGGCAGTTTTGAAGGATCTCTCCAAGCAGGAAGGCCAGATAATCCTGTTTATCGATGAATTGCACACCATGGTGGGCGCCGGTAAGGCAGAGGGAGCGATGGATGCAGGCAATATGTTAAAACCTGCACTTGCGCGCGGGGAATTGCATTGCGTGGGAGCGACTACGCTGGATGAATATAGGCAATATATCGAGAAAGATGCCGCATTGGAGCGCCGCTTCCAGAAAATTCTGGTGGATGAGCCAAGTGTGGACGATACGATCGCCATCCTGCGCGGC
This sequence comes from Arenicella sp., assembly GCA_018677115.1. GTDB lineage: Bacteria > Pseudomonadota > Gammaproteobacteria > Arenicellales > Arenicellaceae > Arenicella. The sequence continues at coordinate 1,217 of JAHHOC010000287.1, forward strand.
TTGAAAGAAAAGTACGAAGTTCATCATGGTGTCGACATTACTGACCCGGCGATCATCTCGGCAGCCACTCTGTCACATCGTTATATAACTGATCGTAACCTGCCGGATAAGGCAATTGACCTGATAGATGAAGCTGCAAGCCGAATCCGCATGGAAATTGATTCCAAGCCTGAGGTGATGGACAAACTCGATCGACAGATTATCCGACTTAAAATCGAACGTGAAGCCCTGCGTAAAGAAGACGATGAGGCTTCAAAAAAACGCCTCAACAAACTGCAGGGGGAGATCGACGAGCTGGAGCGCGAATATTCTGAGCTTGATGAAATATGGATGGCTGAAAAATCAGCTGTGCATGGTGCACAGCATATTAAGGAAGAGCTGGACAAAGCCAGGATTGAGATGGAGGTGGCACAACGTGCCGGTGATCTGGCGAAAATGTCGGAGTTGCAATATGCGCGTGTCCCTGAGTTGGAAAAGCAACTGGCACAGGCGCAGAGCAGCGAGCAGAGCGAATCCGCCAATAAACTTCTACGCAGCAACGTTACCGATGAGGAAATTGCTGAAGTTGTCGCCCATTGGACCGGTATTCCGGTTGCCAAGATGCTGCAGGGTGAGCGCGAAAAGTTGCTGGCAATGGAACAACAGTTACATAAGAGAGTGATCGGCCAGGAAGAGGCTATCAATGCTGTGGCCGATGCCATTCGTCGTTCGCGCGCCGGATTGTCTGATCCCAATCAACCTTCCGGCTCTTTCCTGTTCCTCGGGCCTACCGGAGTTGGCAAAACCGAGCTTACCAAAGCATTGGCAGAATTCCTGTTCGATACTGATGACGCCATGGTGCGAATCGACATGTCTGAGTTCATGGAGAAGCACTCGGTAGCCAGATTGATTGGCGCACCACCGGGTTATGTAGGTTACGAAGAGGGCGGCTACCTGACAGAAGCGGTTCGCCGTAAACCTTATTCGGTGATTCTGCTTGATGAGGTTGAGAAGGCGCACCCTGATGTGTTCAATATTCTGTTACAGGTACTGGATGATGGTCGTCTTACCGACGGTCAGGGCCGCACTGTTGATTTTAAAAACTGTGTCATCATTATGACTTCAAATTTAGGTTCCCAGGGCATCCATGACTTCAGTGGCGATTATGAATCAATGAAGAAGATAGTAATGGAAAGCGTGACCACACATTTCCGGCCTGAATTTGTGAACCGCGTAGATGATATTGTGGTGTTTCATGCGCTGGAGAAATCACAGGTGCGGGCAATCGCAAATATTCAGGTGGATATACTCCGTCGACGCCTGCGGCAGCAGGATATCAATCTCGAGTTGGACGACGCGGTACTGGATAAGGTGAGTGACGCAGGGTTTGACCCGGTATACGGGGCGCGACCTTTAAAACGGGCTATTCAGAATATGATCGAAAACCCATTGGCGCAATCTCTGCTCGCGGGCACCTTTGCTCCCGGAGATACGGTGTTTGCAAGGCTTGAAGCCGATTCAATCGAATTTTCAAAAAATACCGTTAAGCACTGATTCAGTTAAGCTCAAATTGTTGTAGTTAACGCTGATTGATGCATCAGCAGTCTGTTGCTGCTTGCACATATTGACTTTGAAAAGTCGGATGATCTACTTCACAAACTTCGCATACTTCCACATAATACGGCCTCTTTAGTGGCTTTCTCTCACTTGGAGTGAAAGCGGGGCTGACTTAACTATGAAAGCAATGATTCTGGCGGCGGGCAAAGGCACGCGGGTGCGACCGTTGACCGACGAAATGCCAAAGCCGATGATTCCTATTATCGGTAAGCCGGTGATGGAGTATCTGGTGGAGGAATTGGCCCGCCATGGCTTTAATGACATCATGATTAATGTCAGTCATTTGCCGGAACAAATAGAAAACTACTTCGGCAATGGTGAGCGGTTCGGGGTGGAAATCGGTTACTCATTTGAAGGCTACATTGAAGACGGAAAAATACAGGCTACTGCGCTTGGTTCCGCAGGAGGTCTGAAGCGTATTCAGGACTTTGGCGGGTTCTTTGACGATACCTTCCTGGTGGTGTGTGGCGATGCCCTGATTGACCTGGATCTGACCACAGCGGTGCGTGAGCACTGGAAAAGTGGTGCGGTCGCAAGTATCTGCACCCTTGAAGTCGAGCCCGAAAATGTCAGTGAGTACGGTGTGGTAGTTACCAATGACAATGGGCAGATTACTTCGTTTCAGGAGAAACCGGCTGCCGGCGAAGCATTGTCTAATTCAGTGAATACCGGGATTTATATTTTCGAGCCCGAAGTACTTGATCTGATTCCATCAGGCAAAACGTATGATATCGGTGGCGATTTGTTCCCCAAGATCGTTGAACAGGGTTTACCGTTTCATGCCATCAACCTGCCGTTTAACTGGATCGACATCGGGCGAATCAGTGACTATTGGGAAGCCAATCAAAAGATAATGCAGCAACAATTGCGCACTATCCCTATACCCGGTACCCAGGTTCGCCCAGGAATCTGGGTGGGATTAAACACCAGCATCGATTTTGAAGATTGTGATATCAGGGGCCCGGTATATATCGGCAGCGGTACCCGCGTTGAAGCTGGCGCCAGCATTGTTGGACCTACCTGGATCGGCCATGGTTGTCATATACGCGAGGGGGCAAGGATTTCCCGCAGCATAATTTTTGAATATACCCGTATTGGCTCGGCCAGTATCGTCAGTGATTCTGTGGCCTTCGGGCGTTTCTTTGTCGATAAAGACGGTAAGAAATTTGAAAGTGAAGATATGCATCTGGATTGGGTGACCGACTCGAGAATACCACCGGAGCACTTGAATGGCGGGTAAGCTGTGACCGGCATGCCTGCCCGTAAATGGGATGCAAAATCCAATCTTGTGATGATAGGCATGCCGGGTGCCGGTAAGAGCACGCTAGGACGGCGACTTGCCGAGGCGCTGGAAATGGGATTTGTTGATACTGACGAGTTACTACAACGCAGAATGAATTGCACATTGCAACAGCTCGTTGACTGGCGTGGCATAAACAATTTTCGTGAGTCAGAGCGAGCCACGATATGTGAAATGAATGTCCAATCGCATGTTATTTCGACCGGCGGCAGTGTGGTGTACAGTGACCAGGCTATGCGTAAATTGTCCAGTCATGGTTTGATTGTATTCCTGCAAATCAGTTTGGCTACTGTGCACTCGCGACTTGCCGCCTCAAACAATCGGGGTCTGGTTAAATATCCGTCAGATTCTATTGCCGGACTGTTCCAGCAGCGGGCAGCGTTGTACCAGCGCTGGGCTGATATTACGCTCGACAACAATCTGCCCTTGACACAACTGAGGCTGGATCAGTTTGCACAGCAACTGGGTCATGAGCTGAAAGTCACAGGCGGCTAGGCCTTTGGATTCTCAACCGACAATTTGGGCAGTGTTACCGGCCGCCGGATCCGGTCAGC
>JAHHOC010000290.1 GCA_018677115.1 Arenicella sp.
GGCGTAGCGACTCCGTGACGCAAAGCCTGACGCGTAGCGTTGTACAACTCCATTAGCAACTGGCCCTTCCAGGCGTTCCATACCTTTGGACTGGTGCCGCGGATATCGGCATGAGTCAGGATGTACAGGTGATCGAGATGTTCGGGGTCACCAACTATCTCGGCAAATGCCTGAATCACCGCTGGGTCAGAAATGTCGCGGCGCTGGGAAAAATGCGACATGATCAAGTGATTCAAGACCAACCAGCCGACCAGTTTGGCGTCGTACTCGCTGAGGCCGTGCTGAATACAAAAATCGTAGGCATCTACTTCACCGAGCACTGAATGGTCGCCGCCGCGACCTTTGGCGATATCGTGAAACAGGGCGGCAAGAAACAATCTTTCTGGTTTATATAATGATTCCAGCAACTGGCTGGCCAGCGGGTATTCATCCGGATCTTCACGCAGGCGGACAAGATTCTGGATGACCATCAAAGTATGTCCGTCGACAGTGTATACATGAAACAAATCATGCTGCATCTGTCCTACAATAGAACCAAATACCGGCAGGTAAGCTCCAAGTACACTATAAGCGTTCATGCGCGCCAGCACATTGGCCAGGCCGGTGCCATCATGCTCAAATAACTGCAGGAACAGTTCATGGCACTTTGCGTCGGAGCGAAATTCATTGTTAATCTGATCCAGGTTGCTGCGGATTGCGCGGGTGGTATCCGGATGAATGTCGGTAATCTGGTGCCGCTGCATTAAAACGAATAGCTTCAGAATCGCGCGCGGTTTCTTGTGGAACAGGTTGGCCTTACGCTGCTGAATCATTTTATTCTTTAATACAAAATCGGCATCAATGTTTTTGGCCACCGCTATTGCGAACCGGGAGCTGTTGGACACCCGATAATGCGACAGCAATATTTCATTCAGATATGTAATTAGTTTTGCAGTACGGTAGAACCGCTTCATCAATTGCTCAACAGCGAGGTGTGCGTTGGTATCGACGTAGCCAAAGTCGGTTGCCATCTGGCGCTGGCTGTCAAACAGCAAGCGGTCTTCGCGCCGCTTGTTGATCAGGTGCAGGCTGGCACGCATTTTCCACAGCACGTTGCGCGCACGGATTAGAACCCGGTATTCATCATCCTTGATGTAACCCTGCTCGTTCATTTCACGGAAAGAGCGGGTTCCGTAATGCCGATTGTAGACCCACAGAACCGTCTGCAGATCGCGTAGGCCGCCCGGACTTTCCTTTATATTCGGTTCCAGGGAGTAGGCGGTATCGCGTAGTTGCTCGTGGCGTTTTTCCTGTTCCTGAAATTTCGCCTGAAAAAATTTGTCGCGTGGCCATAAGCGACTATTACGCACCTTGTCATCGAGCGCTTCGAACAATGATTTATCACCGGCCAGGTGCCTTGCCTCCAGCAAATTGGTCATCACAGTTATGTCGGCCCGCGCTTCCTTGAGACAATCCTTGATGGAACGAACGCTATGACCAATTTCCAGCCCGATGTCCCACAGAAAGCGCAAGAAAACTTCCACACATCCTTGCGCCTCGTGGTAACTGTCGCCACGGAGCAAAATCAACAGGTCAACATCGGAGTAGGGGTGTAGCTCACTCCGTCCATAGCCTCCCACCGCAATCAGCTCGATTTCAAGGTTGTCGGGTAATTCTTCGGTGTGCTGCAGCCAGGCCTGGATGACAAGCTCATCAACCATCCAGGTGTATTTCTCAATCAACTCAGCAGCTGAGACACCCTCATTTTGATGTTCATGTATTTGCTGTAGAGCGTTGTTAATGGTTTTTTTGTAGAGCGGTATCGGTGGTTCACCGGATTCCAGCGCGGCCTTGAAAGCAGCCGGATTCAGAAGTTTGCTCTTGGCGAAATGCATGAACTGATTCTAGCGTACGTTTATAGTTCAGTACGCTGTTTATTTGATTGCCGGCAGTCAGGGTAAAACTGCGTCAGCTGAATTAGTTAAAACTTCATAGGCATTATCGGTCACCAGAATGGTGTGCTCCCATTGTGCAGACAGGGAATGATCACGGGTCACCACGGTCCAGTTATCGGCCAGCAGGCGAGTCTCCTTTTTCCCCGCATTGACCATCGGCTCGATGGTAAAAGTCATGCCCGGCTCAAGTTCCATGCCAGTGTTTGGTTTTCCGTAGTGTAAAACCTGTGGTTCTTCATGGAATACTTTGCCGATGCCATGACCGCAGTACTCGCGCACCACAGAAAAGTTATTACTTTCAACGTGTTTCTGAATGGCATGTCCGATGTCTCCCAGCCGGACACCGGGTTTGACTGTTTCGATCCCGATCAGCATCGATTCCTTGGCCACCTCGCACAGTCGCTTGCCGAGAATGCTGGGTTTGCCGACAAAGAACATTCGGCTGTTGTCACCGTGGTAACCATCCTTGATCACGGTGATGTCAATATTAATGATGTCTCCTTTCTTTAACTTTTTGTCACCCGGAATACCATGGCAGATGACATGATTTACCGAGGTGCAGATAGATTTGGGGAAACCGCGGTAATTCAGCGGTGCAGGAATTGCGGCCTGTTCATTTACAATATAGTCATGGCAAATTTTATCGAGTTCGCCGGTAGTAATGCCGGGCTGAACATGTTCTGCAATCATGTCCAGCACTTCACTCGCCAGCCGGCCGGCAACGCGCATTTTTTCGATTTCAGATTTGCTCTTGATGGTGACGGTCATGGATTAGTTCGAGATTGAGTTGCTGCGCGCTAAAGGCCGCGTATTGTAGCAAATTTTGCGCGCCCTTCGGCGCCATTGAAAGATTGATTTTTTTAACTAAAACGTTGTTGCATCGAGGGGCTTATGCTATAAACGCGCCTCACACTAAATCATCCCTGTGTCGCGAAGGTTAACCGGGTGCTTTTTTTGTATCTAAGTGTTTGTTATAGAAACAAAAAAGGTTGGTTGGCCGGACACCTCGGATTTGTCTAAACCCATTAAAATTTGGAGTAACACCATGTCAGACGTTTCCATGCGCCAGATGCTAGAAGCTGGCGTTCATTTCGGTCATCAGACCCGCTATTGGTCACCTAAAATGCGCCCCTTTATTTTTGGCGAGCGCAACAAAATTCACATCATCAACCTGGAGCAGACATTGCCCATGTTCAACGATGCCCTGAATTATATCGGGCAGGTAGTTGGCAACGGTGGGCAAGTGTTGATGGTTGGCACTAAACGCTCTGCCAGCAAGTTGGTCAAGGAAGCCGCAGAGCGCGCAGGCACGCCGTATGTCAACCACCGGTGGTTGGGCGGCATGTTGACCAATTACAAAACCGTAAAAAATTCAATCAAACGCCTGAAAGAACTGGATACCCAGTTGGTCGAAGGCACAACTGCGCGCCTGAGCAAGAAAGAATCGCTCACACTGGAGAGAGAGCGGGTCAAACTGGAGCGTAGCCTGGGCGGAATCAAGAATATGCCGGGGCTACCCGACGCATTGTTCGTGATCGACGTGAAATCCGAATACATTGCGGTTTCCGAAGCAAACAAGCTGGGTATACCGGTAGTGGCAGTGGTAGATTCCAATTGTGAACCGGATGGCGTTGATTATGTGATACCTGGCAATGATGACGCGATACGCGCTATCCGCCTGTATACCGAACAGGTCGCAGATACAATTATAAATGCCCGTCAGGCAGCTCAAATTGCCATGCCGGCTGCAGCCGAATCTGACGACGAGTACGTAGAGGTAGACAGCTCTACTGAGGAACCCGTTGCCAAGGCCATGCCGATGGCTGCGGCAGCAACAGAAACCCCGCCGGTGGTTGCACCCGAGGTTGCGGTGGAAGAGAATGCCGAAGCCGTCGCCGATGAGACTGAAGCTGATGCAGTGCAGCCTGACGTGGCCGAGGCGAAAGACACCGCGGCTGAAGACGCAGCCGCCAGCGAAGACCAGCAAGCCGTAGCTGCGGTTGATGATTTAACCGAAATCAACGGCATTGGCCCGGTGATCGCAGGCAAATTGACTGCGCAGGGTATCACCAGTTTCAAGCAGATTGCCGATTTTACGCCCGAAGATGTCGCGCGCATCGACGGTGAGCTGAACTTCAAAGGCCGGATCGAGCGTGAAGACTGGATCGCGCAGGCCAAGGCTAAGATCGCCTAGGCAGTTTTTAAACACAATTAATTATTACAGGTGATGATATGGCAATTACTGCCGCATTAGTGAAAGAACTGCGCGAACGAACCGGCGCAGGCATGATGGAATGCAAGAAAATGCTGATTGAAACCGATGGCGATATTGAACTGGCCATTGAGGAACTGCGCAAACGTGGTGCAGCGCAGGCTGATAAAAAAGCCGGGCGTATCGCGGCAGAAGGAACTATTGTGACCCGGGTCGAAGGCAACACCGGTGTTGCTGTCGAAGTTAACAGCGAGACTGATTTTGTGGCTAAGGACGAAAACTTCGTGGCCTTTGCCAATCAGGTTGCTGATGCCGTGCTGGCCAATTCGCCAGCAGACGTCGACGCATTGCTGGCCAGCCCGGTTGATGGTGGTGGTAGTGTGGAGGAAGCACGTCAGGCACTGATTGCCAAGATAGGAGAAAATATCAGCGTTCGCCGCTTTAAAACTTTGACTGCGGCGGCTGGTGAAACCCTGGGAGCCTACCAGCATGGCAACAAGATCTCAGTTCTGGTTAAAGTTGCCGATGGCAATGAGGAATTGGCCAAGGATATTGCGATGCATGTTGCCGCCAGCAAGCCAGTCTGTGTCTCCACCGATCAGGTGCCCGCAGAACTGTTAGCAAAAGAGCGTGAAATTTTCACTGCGCAAGCCGCAGAGAGTGGTAAACCGGCTGAGATCATGGAGAAAATGGTTGACGGGCGCATTCGCAAATACCTTAATGAGGTTACCCTGCTGGGACAGGCTTTCGTAAAAGATCCCGACCAAACGGTGGAGAAATTACTGAATTCAGCCGGTGCGCAGGTCCAGGATTTTGTGCGCTATGAGGTAGGTGAAGGTATCGAAAAGAAACAAGACGACTTCGTCAGTGAGGTAATGGCGCAGGCCGGTCAGTGATTCACTCTGGCCAGCAGATGAACTTCGAATGGCTTATATACCCTTTCAATTGAGGAACTTACGCTCACGATGAATGATTCGAGTACCGGATTCAGGCGAATATTGCTCAAGTTGAGCGGCGAAGCGCTGGCGGGTTCCAGCGGCGACCAGAAATTTGGTATCGATGCACAAACACTGAATAACGTTTGTAAGGAAATAGCCGCTGTAGTAGAAGCTGGCGTGCAAGTAGCAGTTGTCATTGGTGGAGGCAACTTTTTCCGTGGAATCAGTGCTTCTGAGTCAGGCATAGAACGGGCCACAGCCGATTATATTGGCATGCTGGCGACGGTTATGAACTCGCTGGCTGTGCAGCAGGGGCTCAAGCAAATTGGCGTTGAAGCAAGGGTACAGTCAGCAATACCTATATCACCGGTGTCAGAACCTTATGTCAGGTTACGGGCCCTTAAACACCTGAATCTGGGGCGCGTGGTTATCTTTGCTGCGGGCACTGGAAATCCGTATTTTACCACCGACACCGCCGCCAGCCTGCGGGCGGCTGAAATTAATGCGGATATTCTGGTGA
>JAHHOC010000292.1 GCA_018677115.1 Arenicella sp.
ATAAATTCGCCGGGCTGCTGGCCAGCTTCACTCAGCGGGCCGTGCGCATGGGGCCTGCCGGTGCGGGATACGTGAGCAAGCTTTGTCAGCTACATTTGAATTACCTGGTTGCCGAGGGCATCGGCGAAGCGCTGATGCTGGGTGCCAAGGCTGATCTCGACCTGACCGAGCTACACAGTGTGCTGAAAACCAGTTGTGCCCAGAGCTACGTGGTGGATTCGTATATTCCCAGGGTATTGGATGGCAGCTATGATCCTTCATTCACTCTCGGACTGGCTACCAAAGACATGCGCCTGATCAGTGAACTCGGCAAGCACCTGCATGTGCCGCTGAATCTTGCTGACACAGTGTATGCCGATTATCAGATGGCCAGCGAACAATATGGGGTGGAAGCACCGCATCTGAAAATTGTTAAGTTGATAGAAGATGAAGTCGGCACATCGCTGAGAGACCCGGGATAAATAAATGAGCAATTATATTCCTGCTGCAATGCAAGGCGTTTACCTGACCGGACACGGTGGCCTCGATAAACTGGAGTTCGGCAATGACATCCCGGTGCCGCAGCCGACCGCAGATGAGGTATTGATCCGGGTGGGTGCGGCCGGGGTGAATAATACCGATATCAATACCCGCACCGGCTGGTATTCAAAAAGCGTAACCAGTGGGACCGATTCAGGTGGTGCGACAGGTTTTGGCGATGCTGCCGATGACGATGGGGGTTGGGCGGGCAGCGCACTTAAATTTCCGCTAATACAGGGCGCAGATTGCTGTGGCACAATTGTGGCGGTTGGCGCCGATGTGGATGCTGCGAGAATCGGTGACCGCGTGCTGGTGCGAACCATGCAGGCGGAGACGCGGGACAACAGTTCATTCGAATGTCTCACTTTGGGATCCGAGCGCAATGGCGCATTCGCACAATATATGACGGCGCCGTCGGTGCATGCCTTGTCGGTTGAATGCGACTGGAGCGATATTGAATTGGCATCGTTGCCCTGCGCCTATTCAACCGCCGAGGGTATGCTGCACAGGGCCAATGTCGGCCATGAAACCATATTGGTCACCGGGGCATCCGGCGGTGTTGGCTCGGCAGTTGTGCAACTGGCAAAACGTCGTGGTGCGAACGTGGTGGCGGTGGCCAGCGCGGCCAAAAAGGCTGAGGTCAGCGCAGTTGGTGCCGACCGGGTTATCGACCGCAATGCCGATCTGCCGGCCGAACTGGGACAGGAGTCTATTGATGTTGCGGTGGATCTGGTTGCCGGCCCCAATTGGCCACAATTGCTCGAAGTGCTGAAACGGGGAGGCCGTTATGTTACCTCCGGAGCAATTGCCGGGCCGATTGTTGAACTGGATGTGCGCACCCTGTATTTGAAAGACCTCACATTCTATGGGTCGACTTACCAACCGGATGTTATTTTCGAAAACCTCATCAGCTATGTTGAGCGCGATGAGATCCGCCCTATCGTGGCAAAAAGCTATCCGTTGAAGGACATAGTCAGCGCTCAGGAAGATTTCCTCGCCAAGAAGTTTACCGGTAAGCTGGTGCTGGTTCCGGAGTAGGGGGAGGAAAGCTGATCAGCATGAGTGTTTCTCAAAAAATTCCAGTCAGCGCGATCCAGCGAGTGCAGAAACCAATTGAGTCTGCCAGCGGCATGCCCAATTCGGCCTATGATGATCCAGCCCTGTTCGAATTCGAGCGAGACCACCTGTTTGCCAGTACCTGGGCTGGTCTGGAGTTTGCCAGTGAATTGCCAGAAGCGGGCTATGCCAGGCCAGTCGATTTCATGGGCCTGCCGATCCTGATGGTGCGTGATCACGACAATAAAATAAGGGTGTTTCACAATGTTTGCAGCCATCGCGGCATGGTGCTGGTGCATGAACCGGGGCCGGTGCGAAAGCTGATTCGCTGCCGGTATCATTCCTGGAGCTATGACCTGCAAGGCGATCTGAAAGCCACACCTCACATTGGCGGTGTCGGCCACAACAGTGCCGAGGGATTCACTTGTGAGGGCAAAGGATTAAAGGAAATCCGCAGCGCACAGTGGATGGGCATTGTGTTTATTAACCTGTCCGGTGATGCCATAGAGTTTTCTGACTATATTGCACCATTGTGCGAGCGCTGGGAAAAACTCGCCGGCAAGGGTTCAATCGAAAAACTGCGGGTGGGCCAGACGGACAGCAATATGCAGTTGCACATTAACGCCAATTGGAAGCTGGCAATTGAGAACTACTGCGAAGCCTATCATTTACCATGGGTGCACCCTGACCTTAATTCGTATTCGCCGCTGGACCAGCATGTAAACCTCATGATCAATGACTATATGTCCGGCCAGGCCACCCTCAACTATACTTTGTCCGAAGTTTCCGGTCACACGCTGCCCACCTTCCCCGCTTGGCCTGAAGACAGGATGACTGAAGGCGAATACATATCGTTGTTCCCGAACCTGATGCTGGGCGTGCAGATTGATCATGTTTTTGCCATTATCCTGCAACCCAGAGCCTGCGATGAAACAGTCGAGAAACTGCAAATCAGTTTTGTCAACGAGGCTGCCTCAGGTGTTGACGGCGCTGCCTGCCGAAGTGAGGTAATGAAAGCCTGGAAACTGGTATTTGAAGAAGATATCTTTGCCGTTGAGGGCATGCAGCGGGGACGCAAATCGCCCGGTTTTGACGGCGGCGTATTCTCACCGGTAATGGATCGGCCCAGCCACGTTTTTCACCAGTGGGTGTCGCGCCGCTACGAGGAGGCATTAAAATGAGTAGTCAGCATTACAGGAACTATATCGCCGGGCAATGGGTCGACAGCGAACGCACGCTTGATGTGATTAATCCGGCTACAGAGCAACGGGTGGGCACTATCGCGCTGGCCGGCAAGGATGAAGTTGATGCGGCGGTAAAGGCTGCCCGGGCCTGTGCCGACGCCTCAGTGCTGTATAACATGAAGCCGGCTGAACGTGCCCGCATACTGCAGCGGATTTCGCAGGAGCTACAGAGCATGGCAGAGCAGGGAGTGCC
>JAHHOC010000304.1 GCA_018677115.1 Arenicella sp.
TTGATCACGATCAGGCTGCCACAGAATACTATGCAGCGCCCAATCAATAAACTGGTGCAACTAATCGATAGAACGACGTTCTTTGAATGCGGTGACTAACGTGCGTTGATCCAGGTACTCTAGCTCACCGCCCACCGGTACGCCCCTTGCCAGTCGCGTGATCTTCAGATTAAACGGCTCCAACATTTGTTGTGTGTAGTCAGCAGTGGTTTCACCCTCTGCGGTAATATTGGTGGCAATCACCACTTCCTTGATCTCATTATTCGCTACGGTTTCATTGAGGCGTTTGAATGCCAGGGAATCCGGGCCCACCCCTTCCAGCGGCGATAATTTGCCCATTAAGACAAAATACAAGCCACGGTAAGCGCCGACCTGTTCGATAGCCTGCAGGTCAGCGGGCGTTTCAACCACGCACAACAACTCCCTGTCACGTTTCGAGGATGAGCAAATTTCACAGATATCAGTTTCGCAGAATGTGTTGCAGCGCTGACAGGTGGTGACTGTTGCCAGTGCATGGGTAAGTGCATCAGCGATCTTCATCGCTCCATCGCGATTACGCTCCATCAAATGGAACGCCATGCGCTGGGCATTTTTCGGCCCCACGCCTGGCAAAGCCTTCAAAGCTTCCTTGAGTGCCTCAATTGCCGGTGAAACTGCCACGCCTTAAAAGGGCATTTTAAAACCGGGAATGTTTAGACCGCCTGTGAACTCGGCCATTTTCTCCTCGGTGGTTTTTTCGACCTTACGTACCGCGTCATTCATTGCTGCAGCAATAAGGTCTTCCAACACTTCCCGATCCTCGGGATCAGTCATGAGTTCGGGATCAATATTGACTTTCCTGACGTCATGCCTGCAAGTCATTATTAGCCTGACCATGCCCCCGCCTGCTTCTCCAGTCACTTCAATGTTGCCCAGCTCCGCTTGCGCTTTCTGCATATTTTCCTGCATGGCTTGCGCCTGCTTCATGATATTTCCTAATCCACCTTTCATGATTGATATTCCTGCGGCTCGAGTTAAACGGTTTTAATACTTTGTTCGTTAATGGTAGCACCGAATTCGGACATCAAAACCTTGACACCAGGGTCGTTGTGCAGGTTTTGCCGGGTTTGTGCATGTTGCTCATACCCCAGTCGTTCAAGGCACTCGGCGGGAGTTTCCTTATCAGATTCTTCAACTTCCAGCGTGACCTCAACCTGACGATCCAAGGCGTCACAAAGGTATCGCTGGATTTCATCCACCCGCTCTGGTTTTAACAAGTGTTGAAGTTTGGGTGATAAGGACAACTTGACCTCATGCTGATCAATTTTCTCACAGGCGCAATTCATTGCCAGTTGCTTACTCAGGCCAGCCAGCGCCGTGTGCTCGATCAGTTCGCCCCACTCGTTATTACCTGCCAGGGTTACCGCTATACTGCTGGGCTGGGCTGCGTCCGGCTGCTTGGCAACCGACGTTTGCGGCTGAATGCCCGCAGCTGGTGTCCGATTCTCAATTGGTGCCGCGGGGTCGCTGCCGGTTTTTATGGATGCGCCACCCGCACCTGACACCTCTAACGCTTTCTCGGAGTTGGCACTTGCAGCTGTGTTAAGAGTTTCGGCATCGGGCTTACCGGAATCCCCGACACTGCCAGTTTCCAGTGGTTCAAAACAAAGCATGCGCAACAAAGCCATCTCAAACCCGACGCGCAGACTTGGCGCCAAGGCCATGTCACGCTTGCTGATCAGTCCCACCTGATAGAACAGCTGCACGTCTTCCCGATCTATTTCCGCTGCCAGCTCATTGATCAGCACATGATTAGCATCGGTGGCGGTGAACGCAGCCGGGGCCAATTGTGCCATTGAGATATAATAAAGTTGCATCAACAGCTCATCCAATGCAGCAGCAAAATCAACCGCGTCATCTGCCATGGAGGCAATGACATGCAGAATCTTTTCTACATCTTTCGCGCTCAAGGCCTGCAATATCGCTTCCGAATGCTGTGCCTTAATGGTGCCAAGCATGTTTTCCACCACATCCGTTTTCACCGCTCCACCACCCTGCGCAATTGCCTGGTCGAGCAGACTGAGCCCGTCGCGCATGCTGCCATCAGCTGCTTTTGCAAGCGCGTGCAGTGCCGCCTGCTCAAACTCGATTGCTTCGCTGCCGAGAATTTTAACCAGCTGGTTCTCGATCTGTTCGGGTCGCATGACACGAAGATTGAATTGCAGACAACGCGACAACACTGTCACCGGCATTTTTTGCGGGTCGGTGGTGGCGAACAGAAACTTTACGTGCTCCGGCGGCTCTTCCAGTGTCTTCAACAGGGCATTGAAACTGTGCCCGGACAACATATGAACCTCATCAATTAAATACACTTTGAATTTGCCGGAAGTGGGCGCATATTGCACATTTTCAAGCAGCTCACGCGTATCATCAACTTTGGTTCGCGATGCCGCATCCACTTCAATCAGGTCAATATAGCGCCCCTCGTCTATCGATTGACAGGTACTGCACTGCTGACAGGGCTCGGCACTCATCCCCTCTTCGCAATTCAGCGATTTGGCGAAAATTCTTGCCAGCGTGGTCTTTCCCACGCCCCGGGTACCGGTGAACAGGAAGGCATGGTGTACACGCCCGCTATCCAGCGCATTGGACAATGCCTGCACCACGTGGCTTTGCCCCACCACCTCGGAAAAGGCCTTGGGCCGCCATTTACGTGCAAGAGCTAAATATGCCATTGGAATACGTGTAGTAGATACATTCAAGCTGTCAGGACTGCCTGCGAAGCGCCGCAGGCGGATTATGACGGTGACGGGAAACCTTTACACAGCACCCGAGTTGATAGCTACGGCTGCTTCCTTCCGGACCTGACCGGGTTCACAATCTATCGCCACTGTGGAGACTAACCGCCACCGCCGAGCGAATTATAACCAACCGCTATGCGGAAGCCCACACATAGCTCGGAACAATCGGTAAATATCCAAGCTATTTTTGCGGCAACGCTTTTATACTAGAGGCCCATACCCCACAAACGCACCAAATATACTGAGCAAAATGTCCACATCACCCCCAATTTATCAAGTTTCTGAATTGGTTAACGAATTACGCCGCCTGATGGAGACTAGTTATCCGGAAATCTGGATAGAGGGCGAGCTGTCCTCGCTGAGCACACCTGCTTCCGGCCACCTCTATTTCACTCTCAAAGATGAACAGTCCCAGTTGCGCTGCGCTATGTTCCGCAGCCAGGCAAATGCAAGTAAATACAAGCCGGTGGCGGGGAATCTGGTGAGGGTCAAGGCGAAAATTTCTGTTTATCCGGCCCGCGGTGACCTGCAGTGTATTGTGCAGCAT
>JAHHOC010000310.1 GCA_018677115.1 Arenicella sp.
ATCCTGGCCCAGGGCTTCTGCCAGAATTGCCATGCCCACAATGTTACCGACTTTGCCCTGATCGGTACCGAAGCCCATCGCCGTGTAGCGTTTTACATGCTCAATGGACTGGAAGCCTTCACGTACCGCCAGGTAAATGTCAGACACCGATACATCATTCTGTGGGTCGACAAATTGCTTTGCGCCCATCCATGGCTTGGAACTGGCAGGGACACGCCATATTGGCATCAGTGCCGATGGTTCAGCAGCATTGCTGCCCGGCACCTCAAGTGGTGACATAGTCAGGCCCACAGCTTGAGCACTCTGCAGACCAGCCTGCATACCTTCCTGCAGACACTGATCAAGTGAGAACGTGCCGTTGGCAGCCCCGGCGGAAACTTGCTGTTGCACCACGGTGCCTGGCACAAAACAGTGATTAGCCTCATCCCACTTTGCCTTACCACCCGACTGGGCGAGCAGATGAATGGCCGGATTCCAGCCACCGGAATTAGCCACCAGGTCGCAGTCAATAATTTGCGCGGTTCCCTCGACGGCATCAGCGGCACTGTTGAGTTGCCTGATTTCGGCCGCCTTAAGCGGGCTGCCTGTTACCCTGGTTACCACACTGCCGGTAAACAACTTGATGTTGCGTTGATTCAGCCTGTCGACGACCTGACCGCCGGGTTGCGCCCGACTATCTACCATTGCAACTACTGCCACTCCGGCATCATCAAGGTCCAGAGCCGTCTGGTAGGCACTGTCGTTATTACCGAACACCACGGCCCGTTTGGCCATTTTAATGCCGTAGCGGTTGATATAGCTGGACACCGCAGAGGCCAACATAACGCCGGGCTTGTCATTGTTGCCAAACACGATCGGGCGTTCGTGGGCACCGGTTGCCAGCACCACCTGTTTGGCCCGCACCCGCCACACCTTCTCCCTCGCACCGTTGCGCTCTTCATGTGGCAAGTGATCAGTCAGGCGCTCGGCAATAGTCAGGAAGTTGTGATCGTGATAGCCAAACACGGTGCTGCGTTTGAGCATGCGCACATCGTCTATTGCTGCTAACTCGGCCACTACACTTTCCACCCACTCGGCCGCAGGCTTGCCGTCGATTTCCATCTTCTCGCTTAACAGGCGTCCGCCGAATTCGGCCTGTTCATCAGCCAGTATCACCCTTGCCCCGGCCCGTGCCGCGGTCAGCGCCGCCATTAATCCAGTGGCGCCGGAGCCGACCACCAGTACATCACAATGGGCATTGGTTTTTTCGTAGATATCCGGGTCGGTCTGCGTGGGAGATGCCCCGAGACCCGATGCTTTGCGAATAATATGCTCGTAAAACATCCAGAACTTCTGCGGCCACATAAAAGTCTTGTAGTAAAAGCCCGCTGGCAGGAATCTTGCAAACACACCGAATATCGACATCAGGTCAAAATTCACCCCCGGCCAGGCATTCACGCTGCGCACTACCATTCCGGGATAGATTTCTGCCTGCGTTCCCCTCACATTGGGCACAGTGTGGGGGCCCTGCTCAACCTGAAACAGGGCGTTGGGTTCTTCAGCACCGTCACCGACAATGCCGCGCGGGCGATGATATTTCCAGCTTCGACCGACCACTTTAATATCATTGGCAATCAGCGCCGACGCGATAGTGTCACCGCGGTAGGCGTTTATGGTCTTGCCATCAAAGGTGAACTGGATGGGCTGGTCGCGATCAATACGCCCGCCGTCTGCGAGCCGCATCATTGCTCCTCTCCCTGCGGAAACTCGCCGATTTTATAAACCTGTTTTATCTCGTAGGTAACCGTGTTGCGCAGCACATTGAAAAACCGGCGGCAGCCCGCGGTATGGTGCCATTGCTCGCGGTGCCACCCCTTGGTGTTTGTACGATGGAACAGGTAATCCCCCCACTCGTCATCGGTCAGCGAATCCGGATCCAGCGGACGCGCTATGTGGGCTTCACCGGCACAGGTGAATTCACTCTCGTCGCGTTCGCCGCACCATGGACAGGGGATTAATAACATGGCAGCGCTATTCCTGTTGCAAAGTGAAAAGATTCCGGACTGTGGCAATTTTGGTTCAAGACGAGGCGCAAGCGCACGCAGGCGACGATTTTATGCCTTATAAATGAGGAGTCGAGTACGGTTGCAACGAAGTATTGGGGCAAAAGTGTCATGGTCCGGG
Organism: Arenicella sp.; assembly: GCA_018677115.1. Classification (GTDB taxonomy): domain Bacteria; phylum Pseudomonadota; class Gammaproteobacteria; order Arenicellales; family Arenicellaceae; genus Arenicella. The sequence continues at coordinate 2,164 of JAHHOC010000310.1, forward strand.
ATCTTTTCTAGTGGGCGACGCCCGCGGCCCCATGTTCATCAATTAGCGCGCCGGTAATAAAGCGCTCAAGCGAAAAAGCGGCGTTTAACTCGTGCGGCGCATCATTAGCGACGGTATGCGCGAACACCCAGCCTGAACCCGGCGTAGCCTTGAAGCCGCCGGTGCCCCAGCCGCAATTAAAATACAGCCCCTTGATCGGCGTTGTGCCGATAATCGGGCAGGCGTCGGGACACACATCAACAATACCTCCCCACTGCCGGTTCATCCGTACTCGGCTGAAAACCGGGAACAACTCCATGATCGCGCTCATGGTGTGTTCAATAGTTTGAAAACCGCCGCGTTGGCCGTAGCCGTTATAGCCATCAATGCCGGCACCGATCACCAGGTCACCTTTATCCGACTGGCTGACATAGCCATGCACGGCATTGGACATCACAACCGTGTCCAGAATCGGCTTGATCGGTTCCGAAACAAAGGCCTGCAGCGGATGGCTTTCAATCGGCATGCGCAGTTCGGCCATTTCCGCAATCACGCTGGTGCTGCCGGCCACCACCACACCGATTTTGGGAGTCTCGATATAACCCCTGCTCGTTTCGACGCCGGTGACTTGGGCACCGTCACGGCGGATGCCGATAACTTCACAGTTTTGAATGATATCTACACCGAGTGAGTCAGCTGCCCGCGCAAAACCCCAGGCCACGGCGTCGTGACGCGCGGTGCCGCCACGCGGCTGAAAAGACGCCCCCAGAATTGGGTAACGGCTGTCCGGTGAGGTATTGATAAACGGGATACGTTCAGCAATCTGCTCAGTGGTGACAAACTCGCCATCAATGCCATTGAGCCGGTTAGCATTGACCCTGCGCTGTATATCACGCAAGTCCTGCAAGGTGTGGCCCAGATTGTATACGCCGCGTTGGCTGAACATGACGTTGTAGTTAAGCTCCTGACTCAGCCCTTCCCACAGTTTCATCGACTTTTCATACAGATTGGCGGACTCATCCCAGAGATAATTAGACCGCACAATGGTGGTATTGCGGCCGGTATTGCCGCCGCCGATCCAGCCTTTCTCGAGCACGGCAATGTTGCGCATGCCATGCTCGCTGGCCAGATAATAGGCTGTGGCCAGGCCATGCCCGCCACCGCCTACGATGATCGCATCATAGGCTTTTTTCGGCTCCGGGCTGCGCCATGCTTTCTGCCAGTTTTCATGGTGGCTGAGCGCATTTCGGGCGAGTGAAAAGATCGAGTATTTATTCATAATGTATGGCGAAAGGCCCGCTAAATACTAAGGCTTTGATCGCAACCCGCAATGATATATCCAATTACTGCCTGCAATTCACTTATCCACGACATCTTGTGGCTGTTTAGCGACCCGTCGAGCGGCCACAGCGGCTGCCGTTATTGGCTAAATCTGCTGCCTCTGCAACTGGCGTTCCTCGCGCGGTGAGAGACCAAACATTTCGCGATACGATTTACTGAAATGCGAAGCCGACACAAAGCCGCAGGCAATGGCTACTTCAGACACCGAGCCCGGCGTCTGCAGCAATAACTGCCGTGCTTTTTTTAATCTTAAATCCAGATAGTAACGGCGTGGCACACAGCCCAGGTATTTTTTAAATAATCTCTCGAGTTGACGCCGGGAAACGCCCACCAGGCTGGCCAGATCATCCAGGTTGAGCAACTCTTCCAGATTGGATTCCATCAGCTCAACTGCTTCAGTGAGTTTGGGTTGCGCTGAGCCCAACAGCAACTTCAAGGGAATGCGCTGCTTGTCGTATGCGCCACGCATGCGGTCACACATGAACTGCTCGGAAATCGACACCGCCAATTTGCCGCCATGCTCCTGCTTGATCAGTTGCAACATCATATCCAGCGGCGCGGTGCCGCCTGATGCGGTGTAGCGGTCACCATCCAGCTCGAACAGTTCTTCGGTGACGATGGTGTTGGGGGATGTTTCACGCAGGCTGGCAATATTTTCCCAGTGAATCGTGCAGCGGTGACCATCAAGCAGGCCGGCTTTAGCCAGCAGGTAGGTGCCAGTGCATATTCCACCTATGACGATCTTTGATTTACTCAACTGGATCAACTGGACCCTGAGTTCTTCCTGCCATTGATCAGCAACACGCGTGCCGCTGCAGACAAACAATACTCTCAGCACTGATTTGTCGGCGCTGGCAATGGCGCCGCCTGAAGGCGAAATCAGCAGCCTGTTGCTGGCAGCGACCGGGGCGCCGTCCATACTGTAGACCGGCCACTCATAGAGATTTTCCCCACTCAGCCTGTTTGCCATTCTGAGCACTTCGACTGCCGAACTGAACGCGATCATCGAAAAGTTTGGCACGAGTAAAAAGCCGTATCGGATCGGCGTTGTTGTAGTGGTGCTCATTTTTGTTATTCTAGCTGGTTTACACCCATAAACCACCATATTTCAAGGCCTTGCCAGCCGGCAACGGCTGCCAGTATGCAAGCAGAGACATATCGATGAATCACCAGGACGTAAATTTAAATCCGACTGAGTTTCTTACCGCCGTGGTGGAAAATTTAGACGGCCTGTTTTTTGCTGAAACACGGGAACAATCGAAACGCCTGTTCAACGAGATCATGCATGGCGAAACCATGCCGTTTATGTTGATCCAGCTTGGCGAGGCCGGTGAAATAAAATGCGATGTGTCACTCGACGCCAGCAAATATGTCGGCAAACTTAATTTCAGTAATTTCCGCAAGGCACTGGCGATGATGCTGATGAGCATTAACCAACGCCTCAAAGCCGAGTCTGACCTCGCCATTCTGAGCAGCCGCGACGGCGATTTGTTGTTTAACATTCCGGGCATTGTCAAAACAGCCGACACGGTTAACATGATGGTGTGCGGCATGCGCCAGAACAGCCCCGGAGTGGCAACCGTGCGCCTGCTTTTTATTGATCCGGACGCCTACAAACAGCAAGCCGAATAGCCAGACTGATCCGAGATACCTATGAGTGATAAAACCTATTACACCGCCGACAGCAAGCTGGATACGCAGCATAGCTTTGTCGATGGTGGTTATCTGAAAAACCAGAGCAACGACACCTTTGACAC